>NZ_CADEGP010000028.1 GCF_902826915.1 uncultured Nitrosomonas sp. | reverse complement strand
GAGATTACCGAATATATAGAAATATTCTATAACCGGCAGAGAAGACAGAAAAGGCTGGGCTATTTGTCACCAGCACAATTTACGCAGCGATACTATGCAAATTTGCTTGTTGCTTAAACCGATGGACTCCATTTTTGACAGCACACATCACTTGGAAATTCATTGAGTCTTGCAAAGGTCTCATTGCATGAATAATGATGGATAGTGCATGCTTGCGCTCTGGATAGTTTAAAATCCATCATTGTACGTTGCATCAAATGATCGATTATTAGTCAGCACATTTTCCGGATTTAGACACTCATGAAAGCAAACAGGCCAATCAGGCCAGCCAAGAAAAAAACATCTATCGTAAACAATGAAGCGACAGAACGATCTCCCGTTCCTTCCAGTATACCGGTAGCACCCGATTCCAATACACCGGCAACCACTTTCAAGCTACAAAAACTACTGGCACAGAAGGGACTAGGCTCCCGGCGAGAAATGGAAACACTGATTGCTTCCGGACAAGTCAAACTAAACAGTCAAACAGCTGTAATCGGAGATCGTGCCGGCCCGGGCGACGTGATTCGTATCGGTAGGCGCACAATCCGCGTTCATGTGGAAGAAGAACTACCTAAAGTGCTGCTCTATCACAAACCGGAAGGTGAAATTGTCAGCCGTAATGATCCGCAGGACCGCCCTTCCGTTTTCGACAAACTGCCGTATTTACGATCTTCCAAATGGATCGCTATTGGTCGCCTGGATTTCAATACCAGTGGTCTACTCATTTTCACCAACGATGGCGCATTAGCCAATCGCATGATGCATCCGCGCTTTGAAATGGAGCGAGAATATGCAGTGCGAATACTGGGCGAACTCACCGAGGAGCAAATGAAACAACTGACCACCGGCGTAATGCTAGAAGACGGTGAGGCGGCGTTCACCTATCTGGCTGATCAAGGTGGAGAAGGGGCTAATCACTGGTATCGCGTAATCCTGAAAGAAGGCAAGAATCGCGAAGTGCGGCGCATGTTTGAAGCCATAGGATTGACGGTAAGCCGCCTAATGCGTGTGCGTTTCGGTCCAATCAATCTGCCGCCCAGGATCAAGCGCGGACAATGGTTGGAGTTAGATGAAAAAGAAGCTCGGCGATTGTTGAATTTGATTAAATAATCGCCCTTGAAAAAGTATCGAACAACAATTATTCCAGGCAAGCTGCCGGGGAAAATGAGTATCTATAAAAATGTGGCTCTCGATGATTTGAGCTTCCAAATAAAGAACCCCGCTGCTTGCGGCAAGGTTCTTTATTTACTCCAAAAAAATTTCTTTGAATTTTTGTAAACGGATAAGCTTATCTAAAAATAGCTTAGCGCCAAACTCAGTCCAATGGTTTTGATCAAAATAAGCAAACTGCATATCCACATAAAACTGGCAGCCATCCAAGCAAAAAACTTCGTTAACATCAATGTAGAAAACACATAGTGCCTCAGACATGAGCTTAACGTAGTCGGTGTCATCCCTTATCCATCTTATTCTATTTAGGTAATCATTCATACCGATAATAGATTTATGATTATTTGTTATGCTGTTAATAGAAATCCAAGTTTTACCTAGCAGTGGTTTTGGGCCAAAGAAAACGACCTTAAGGGTTGGATTCAAAGCTTTTATTTGGCTCAGAGCATCTCTGTAATTTTCAAGTGCGTTCAATGGTTCGGAATCTTTATTCCAATAGAAAGAATAGATTAAAACATCGGCTTTCAGTATCTCGGGCGAGGCTATCAGTCTAGCGAATGCATCTTGACAAACCTTAGCTTTTGCTTCCAAGCCATTCTTCGGAAGATTAAAAGATGTACACTCATGACTTTTCTGGAATATTTTTATTCCAATTCGATCGTCCATTTTCAAGGATTTATAAATATCAAACCCTTGACTATCACCATATACAATAACCTTTATGGGAGCAGAATCAAAATTTTCCTGTAATCCGCCAGCCCAATACTTGGCACGCTCGTCGTTAATGGCTTGTTCATCCATAACCAGATTAGATTTATGCCTGAAATCCAACCCATCTCTGCTATAAGTGTTGAAACCAATAAATCCAACCACTGACATGAGCACTAATAACGAAGGTATCTTAGTTTTACTGAACTTACCTAAACGAATAGGTTGCTCAACAAACTTATACGTTATCCAAGCAAGCACAATAGAGAAAACAACAACTGCAATACGAGCACTACCACTTGGAACCTCACCTTCAATAATTCGCGTAAACGATAGTAGTGGCCAATGCCACAAATACAATGGGTAGCTTATTAAACCAAACCATACCGCCACATGATTAGATAGAATTGAGCGATTAAACCATGCATGAGGCCCAGCAGAAATAATAAGCACAGCACCAAGCACGGGAGCTAATGCCCACTTACCAGGAAAACTGAAATCTTTGTTGATGTAAAAAATGCTAAATGCCAATGCCGCAAAGCCCAATAGAGAGAGAATATTCGATAACATTTGACCATCAGCTTCGAATGATTGCTTACTGAAAGCAACGAGCAAGCCATCAATTTTTATTTTAACCTTAGCAAGGACATCATTTTTATAAACAGCTATCCATGCCAACAAACTACCACACAACAATTCCCAGAAACGTGTCTGTGGTGAATAAAACGTAGCCACAACATCTTTTTGGATACCTTCTATATTGAGATAAAATGAAATTGCAGCAGAAACAAATATAATCACAAAAAGATTGTAGTTCCTGCACCATGCAAACCACAGCAACAGCGGCCAAATTATGTAGAATTGCTCCTCGATACCCAAGCTCCAGAGATGGAGCAATGGCTTCATTTCAGCGGAGTTGTCAAAGTAACCCGCTTCATTCCACAAGACAAAATTAGACAAAAACCCGGCACCAGCAGCAATATGCTTACCTAGCTGCTTGTATTCGCCATCTAGCAGCGCAAACCAACCAAAAATATAACTTGAAATCAACACTAATAAAAGTGCTGGAAAGATACGCTTAATGCGTCGCGCATAAAACTCAGTAAGGCTGAATGACTCTTTCTCTAAGTTTTCAAAAATAATTGTTGAAATTAAGAATCCAGAGATAACAAAAAAAATATCAACTCCTACGAATCCGCCCTTGACCCAGTTTGGGAATGCATGGAACGTGACGACTGAAAGAACAGCTATTGCTCTTAGGCCATCGATATCGGGGCGATATTTTGTGTGTGATAAGCGAGATTGCAGAGATGCCATAGGGTGATGTGACGTGATCGGCTAATTCTGGACAATCCAGTTAAGCGACTTTCTCCAATTTTTCTGTTTCTGCCTCATATTGATTTAGGCTTTTGTATCCCAAGTATGAATGCAGTCGATGACTGTTATAAAACATAGAAATATACTGTAATGCATCTTGCTGTGCTGCATAGCGAGTTTGGTAGTGTCGCCACTGGACTCGTTCCTGTTTAAGGCTGCCGAAAAAACTTTCTGCTACAGCATTATCGGAACAGTCGCCGGTACGGCTCATGCTACCAATAAAATCATGGATTTTTAGTAGTCTCCGGTATTCTCTACTGGCATATTGTGATCCGAGAATCCTTACGGCACAAGAACTCAAATAAATACTCTTTCAATAAATGAGTCAATCTATTATTGAAATCTGGTGCACGTATTCTTACTATCCGAATGCACAATCGGGCCAGCTTGTAGCTGGCACTGCCAAATAGCCATCCTCAACGCATCACAAAACTAACGCGCTTCACCCATGCGGATACACTAGGAATAACCTAACAGTACAATATAACTAAATCCAGCAGCAGCACAAAAACTGATGACCGTTACAATCCCTGCTTTATATTTGAACAAAGCGATATAAGCAGCAATTCCAATCAAAGCGGAAAACCATTCAAATGCAGCATCAAAGCCATCTGGCCACAACACGTGGTAGGCAAAGAAAACTGCCAAATTAACAATGACTCCGACTACAGCAGCGGTAATTCCAGTTAATGGCGCAGTAAATTTAATGTCATGCCGGGTAGCTTCAACAGCGGGCCCTCCCAACAAAATAAAAAGAAAAGATGGCAAGAATGTAAATAAGGTAGCAATACTGGCCCCGGCAACACCAGCTAGAAAAAGTATGTCCGGACCAAAAATCGCTTTGCTCCAACCACCCACAAAACCGACAAAAGCAACAATCATAATCAACGGCCCCGGCGTAGTTTCACCCAACGCCAAGCCATCGATCATTTGCACTGCATTTAACCACATGTACTGCTCTACCCCACCTTGATACACATACGGTAGAACGGCATAGGCCCCGCCAAATGTCATTAACGCCGCTTTGGTGAAAAACCAGCCCATTTGCGTCAGCGTGCCAGCCCAGCCATACTGCATGGCAAGCATAATCATTACACCACTCCAAATTAACAGCCCGATGATGGCAAATGTAGCAAACCGACTCCACTGAAAGCGGGCATGCTCTGGAATCGGCGTATTATCATCAATTAAAGCGGGACCGTAACTATCTTTTGCTTTTACATGATGACTACCGGTACGAAATTTATCCGGTGCATAATGAGAACCGATATAGCCGATCAAACCCGCCATCAACACAATGTACGGAAAGGGTAAATTAAATACAAAGATAGCAATGAATGCTGCAACCGAAATAGCGCGCAACAGGTTGTTCTGCAGAGCCCGAGAACCAATACGATAAGCTGCAAAGAGCACAATAGCTGTTACCGCGGGTTTTATACCGTATAAAATACCTGCAATCGCAGGCACCTCACTATAAATCAGATAAATCCAAGTTAAAGCCACCAGAATAAAAAAAGAAGGCAGCACAAAAAGCATACCCGCCACTATGCCTCCCCAGGTACCATGCATCAACCAGCCAATATACGTCGCCAGTTGCTGAGCTTCCGGGCCCGGCAGCACCATCGTATAATTGAGTGCATGAAGAAAACGCTGCTCGGAAATCCAGCGTCGTCTTTCGACTAATTCCTGATGCATCATGCTAATCTGCCCCGCTGGCCCGCCAAAACTGACGAAACCAAGTTTCAGCCAGTAAATAAAAGCTTCCATGAAAGATACCGGATTAGGCCGGTCTTTATCTTGATGCGTTGTTTCTGACATGTATTTGTCACTCTATGGATTTTTTAGTGGCGAGTTGAAAGTTATCTTTCGACGACATTCCATTGCTGATTATCTTCGACCGCTTGTTGCAGGACTGAATTCCGTTCATGCTTCGGCAACTTACTGATCTTTATCACTGCATCGAAAAACCGCTGCATATCTTGGTCATGTTGTTTGAGTATTCCCTGAAATGCCGGTAACAACTGGGTATAAATAGAAACAGTAGCCAATAATGCATTATTCAAAGTTTGTCCAAACCAACGATCATAACTGCCAAATTCGCTCTTCTCGGCTTTCAAGTGCAAGAATTCATTGCGGAGCTCATTAAAAATACGTACTTTACTGACGCGTTTCTCGGAGTCGCTGATATTCGAATGAAAAAGCTCTTGCAGTCTTTTTCGGTGCTTGAATATCAAACTGGTAAAAATCGTTTCCCTTTCTTGTTGAGCGCTTAATGCCGTTTGTTCGAATGCTGTGCCGTTTTTTTCAAACCATCGCCTAACACCTTCATGCTCGACTGCGGTGGCAAAAGACTCATTAAACGCAGTGTCACCTGACACATAAACAATTTGATGCGCCAATTCATGAAAAATCAGCCGGGCAAGATTCGCTTCGGAGTAACCAATAAAAGTATTCAGCACCGGGTCACTAAACCAACCCAGCGTGGAATAGGCACGTATCCCACCGACATGAACATCGTAGCCTTTCTGCCGGAGTTCTTCTGCATAGCGCTCAGCTTTTGCCTGCGAGAAAAAACCACGATAATTGACGCAACCAATCTGTACAAAGCACCATTCCTTGAGTTTAAGCGAAAGTTCAGGAGAAGCAAACACATTCCACACCACAAAAGGACGCTCTAAATCTGCATAACGAGTATAGCTCAAATTATCTGGCAATTTCAGCTCTTGACTTGCAAATTCACGCAACTGCATAACCATAGTCAATGAATCTTTTAATTTTGGATCGATATCCGGATTTGCAATCACTGTGCTGATCGGCTGCGCACGGTGTATCACATTAAAATGCCCATCGACAGCTTGCGCATAATAAGAAAGATTGGCGCAAGCACTGAGCCAACCAAGCTGGGTCACAGCGATAAAAATCTTTAAGGTATATGAAATTCGTAATATCACTTTAGTCGAAGAAGTAATAGTCTCTCAGAAATAGAGGTTAACTTTGATAACTTAAAACGTGAGAACTATTCTTGTTGTGTACAAGTGAAAGAAAAAAGTTGTTAATTTTTCATACAGCGCCA
Source organism: uncultured Nitrosomonas sp. (assembly GCF_902826915.1). Classification (GTDB taxonomy): domain Bacteria; phylum Pseudomonadota; class Gammaproteobacteria; order Burkholderiales; family Nitrosomonadaceae; genus Nitrosomonas. The sequence goes on along the minus strand of NZ_CADEGP010000028.1, from coordinate 26,250 downwards.
TGTTATTGATAGCACCATGTAGTTTAACAGTTTTGTAGAACTAATCGTGGAGTGAACTCGGCGCAACGGAGTAACCAGTCAAGTCACCAATGATAGTAAAAAACATTGGGTTTGCGGTATGATCTACATCATCAAAAGCTACAGTGGTTGTAGCTTCGCCAATTCCGTATAAGGCAAATTCCAAAGCGAGTATAGATTGTGAATAACTCTTTACATTATTCCTTTCCAGAGTAAGAACGTCTACGCAGATAGCTTACATTGCTCTTCAATATAATCCTTAATCGCTTGTGCATCGACATCTTTAACCACATACCGCTGCGGAAGATTCTCTAAATTCTCGAAACCGGCCGGGCGTTCCGGTTCACGGCCAACGGCTTCTGCGATGCTCTCAGAAAATTTAGCTGGCAATGCGGTTTCCAGGCAAATGAGTGGCACGCCCGATTCTTGATGTGCTTGCCCTACTTTCAGGCCATCCGCAGTGTGCGTATCGATCAATACATGATAGCGCTGATAGATATCTCGAATGGTTGCGATCCGCGCGGCATGGTTGCTATTGCCGGATACAAAACCGTAATCCTTGATTGCTGCAAATAATGGCGTGGTTGATAGATCAAAGGCATTACCTTTGTCAACGGCTGACCATAATTCAGCCACCTGCTCTGCATTTCTGCCAGTCAGGTCAAAAATGAAACGCTCGAAATTGGAGGCTTTGGATATATCCATCGAAGGGCTACTGGTATGTTGGGTTTCCGTGGTGGTACGCGGACGGTACACACCGGTTCGGAAAAATTCATCAAGCACATCGTTTTCATTAGTTGCCAGAATCAAATGCTTAATAGGGAGGCCCATCATACGCGCAACATGCCCGGCGCAGATATTACCAAAATTGCCGGATGGCACGGCAAACGAAACCTGTTCGTCATTATTTTTAGTTGCGGCAAAATAGCCTTTGAAGTAATAGACGACTTGCGCCACAATGCGTGCCCAATTGATCGAATTGACTGTACCGATGCGGTGCGCTTGTTTGAAGGCATGATCGTTACTGACAGCCTTAACGATATCCTGACAATCATCGAACACACCACGAATTGCGATATTGAAGATATTCTTATCTTGCAGTGAAAACATTTGCGCGGTTTGGAAACGGCTCATTTTTCCCTGCGGGGACAACATAAAAACTCGAATTCCGTGCTTACCACGCATGGCGTATTCGGCGCTGGAGCCGGTATCACCTGAAGTCGCACCAAGAATATTTAATTCGTCGCCGGTTTTGTCCAATTGATATTGAAACAAATTACCGAGCAACTGCATTGCGATGTCCTTGAACGCCAGAGTCGGGCCATTGGATAACCCCAATATATGCAAGCCAGGCTCCAAGGTTTTTAGCGGCGTGATATCGGCATTGCCAAAAGCCTCGGCAGTATAGGTTTGATTGATCAAGTTGCGCAGATCGTCAGCTGGAATATCGTCAATAAAGCGTGACAGAATTTCGAATGCAAGCGCCGGGTAACTCAAACTTCTCCAGACTTCCAATTGCGCCGCTGTGATTTTGGGATAGGCTGCCGGCATCGCCAATCCACCATCCGGAGACAAACCGCTCAAAAGAATTTCAGAAAAAGATTTGGGTGGCATTCCACCGCGGGTAGAAATATATTGCATGCTTGATTTTAGTTAGTTTTAAGTGACCGTGTTGTGTCCTACTTACAAAACGCAACGATAATCGGTATCCACAGCTTTAATTGTTTAATTCTTCGATGCGAACACGGATCACCTTGCTCGTCACCACGGGTAACGATTCAATAAGAGCGATTGCTGCATTGATATTCTTTTCAGCCGTCAAATGCGTCAACATGATAATGCCAACTTTGTCGGAATCGTTGCTGGCTTCCTTCTGGATCATGGCGCTGATAGAAATATTATTTTCTGCCACAATGCGTGTAATTTCAGCCATCACGCCCGGTTTATCGATCACTTGCAAACGCAGATAATACGAAGTTTCGACTTCTTCCATTGGAATAATCGGTGTATCGGACAATGAATCCGGCTGGAATGATAAGGTTGGAACGCGATGCATTGGATCAGCGGTTTGCATCCGCGTCACATCGACCAAATCCGCAATTACTGAACTGGCAGTTGGTTCAGCACCCGCTCCAGCACCATAGTAAAGCGTCGCACCAACCGCATCACCGTTGACGACAACCGCATTCATCACGCCTTCGACGTTAGCAATTAAACGCCGCATTGGAATTAATGTGGGATGCACACGCAGTTCAATGCCTTTTGCCACACGTTTGGTAATCCCCAGCAGTTTGATCCGATAACCGAGCTCTTCGGCATAGCGGATATCCTCGCCGGTCAGCTTAGTAATTCCTTCGGTATATACTTTGCTGAATTGTACCGGTATGCCAAATGCAATCGCCGACATCAAAGTGATTTTGTGCGCAGCATCAATGCCTTCAATGTCATAGGTAGGGTCAGCTTCAGCATAACCAAGCTTTTGCGCCTGTGCCAGAACTTGCTCGAACGACAATCCCTTTTCGCGCATTTCCGACAAAATAAAATTTGCTGTGCCATTGATGATCCCGGCTATCCAGGTAATGCGATTGGCCGTCAATCCTTCGCGCAGCGCTTTAATGATCGGGATACCACCCGCCACCGCAGCCTCAAAAGCGACAATTACGCCTTTGGCTCGCGCAGCAGCAAAAATTTCGGTGCCGTGATTCGCCAGCAAAGCCTTATTGGCCGTTACCACATGCTTACCATTGGCGATTGCTTCCAGAATCAGATCCTTGGCAATAGTCTGGCCACCGATCAGTTCTACCACGATATCAATATCAGGATTTTTAGTAATTTCATGCGCATCGGCAGTTACGATGACTCCAGAATCTGCCAAATTCCGGGCTTTATCCAGATCTTTGTCAGCTATCATCTTGACGATAATTTTCCGGCCCGCACGGCGCGCGATCTCTTCCTGGTTACGTTTGAGAACAGTGTATGTGCCACCACCAACAGTGCCAATGCCTAATAAACCAATGTGAATGGGTTTCATAAATTCAAATAAAAAATAAACAATTAGATTGATGCGTAATTATAGGGGTCAGCTGACGAGAAATAAAGTCAAAGCACTTGATGATTAAGTACCATGACGCTTGCGGTAATGCTGCAAAAAATGCGCAATGCGACCGCAAGCCTCAGTCAAATCATCCGCATTGGGCAAAAATACCACGCGAAAATGATCCGGCTTCATCCAATTAAACCCAGTGCCCTGCACTATTAAAACTTTCTCTTCGAGCAAAAGTTCCAATGCAAATTTTTGATCATCTTCAATCGGATAAATCTCGGGATCAAGGCGCGGAAACAAATACAACGCCGATTGTGGCTTAAAACAAGTTACGCCGGGAATGTCAGTCAACAATTTCCACGCCACGTCGCGTTGGCGCATCAATCGGCCTGTGGGCAAAGTTAGGTCATAAATACTTTGATAACCCCCCAATGCGGTTTGAATCCCAAATTGCGACGGCACATTCGCGCACAATCGCATGGATGCGAGCATATTCAATCCCGCAATGTAATCTCGAGCATGACCTTTTTCGCCCGAGACCACCACCCAACCGGAACGGAAACCAGCCGCACGGTAATTTTTGGATAAACCGTTGAACGTCACAAACAAAACATCCTCCGCCAGTGACGCAATCGAGGTATGCGTTGCTTGTTCATACAATATCTTGTCGTAGATCTCATCCGCATAAATGATCAACTGATGCTGCCGGGCAATTTCGATGATCTCGAGCAATAATTCATTCGGATAGAGTGCGCCGGTGGGATTATTGGGGTTGATAATAACAATCGCGCGTGTCTTGGGTGTAATTTTGGCGCGAATATCATCCAGATTTGGCAACCAGCCCGACTCTTCATCGCACAAATAATGTTTGGCCGTTCCACCTGAAAGCACAACTGCAGCAGTCCACAATGGATAATCCGGCATTGGAATCAACACTTCATCACCATTATCCAGTAATGCCTGCATCGTCAAAACAACCAGTTCAGATACGCCATTGCCAATAAAAATATCATCCAACTGCACATTTTTAATCTGCTTTTCTTGCGTGTAATGCATAATCGCCTTACGCGCAGCAAACAATCCTTTAGAGTCGCAATAACCGGAAGCCTCCGATAAATTACGGATCACATCCTGCAGAATTTCCTCGGGTACATCAAAACCAAATGTCGCTGGGTTACCAATATTCAGTTTGATAATGTGATGACCTTCTTCCTCCATTTGACGGGCGCGTTCAAGCACCGGTCCACGAATGTCATAACAAACATTCATTAATTTTCTGGATTTTAGAATTGGGCGCATAGTAATGAAAATGTTTTGCGAGGATCAAATGACAATCCCCGTTTAGACATGCAAAAATTATTCAAATGAGTCAAACGTAGCATTATATACGCTAAACATGCCGCGATCCGGCAAACTTTTGGCAGAAAACTAAAGCAGATCATCAAAAATCACTGACCTAGCTGGTGGTTGGAATTGACAGTCGCCTTAAAAGTACCAACGAATAAGCTAATCTTTCGGTCATCCCGAAAGATTAGCTTATTGTTACAGCACTCAAATTATGCTAACAGCCTTAATCCAAGGTATGGAGGACAATGATTATCGACAATAGGCGCGGTAATAATCGACTATGACAAGCCCAGTAGAAACATAATCACGGAATTAGCATTCACACTGAGCTTGTCACAAGAGATTGAAGCAAACTTTCGTATGCTTAATGTAAGGCTGCTGCTTCTTTTTGCTCACACATCAGATTAGCACAATAGGTCTCATGGATTCCATCCAGGAAACCCCATAGTGCATCGCAAGCTTCTTGGGTTGCAGCTAACACTTCTGCTTGTTTTTCTGGGTTATCGGCAAATCGCTCGATGATTGCCCATTCAGCTTGAGAATGATAAACATCGGCCTTTTGATGAACTGAGAAGAATTCATAATCCTCAGGATTCTTCATACCATAAAACTTAGCCAATCCATCAATTTTGACCGCAGCAATGTCGGGTACTTGTGATTCAAACGCGTGTAACGCTGCAAGCCCTGCATAGAAAGGCCGATTTAAGCAAATATCCCGGAATGTGGAAACAAGCTTTTCGGTAGTCGGCAATGCGGATGCATTAGCTAAACTCTTGTCATTTGCACCCAATGCAAAAGCAAAATTTTTCCATAAAGCTGGATGATTTTTTTCGCCATGTTCTTCATCAATCAGATTTTTCAATACTTCCTGGCGCACGCTAATATCACCGCTATTTGATTCCGAATGCATATGTGGCGTATTGAAATGTACTGCACTTAGGTACGTGGGTTCAGCCAGTACATTATAGAAATATTGTTCGGCGTAATGGCGTAATTGCTCCTTCGTCAATTTTCCTTCGGTCCAGGCAATATAGAACGGATGTTTGAGCAGATGTTTTTCGCCGATAATGGCAGTGATTTTTTGCTTGAATATGGTATTGGTCGTCATGATTACTCCTTTTAAACCGTGATGGATAAAGTGTTGCATATCATCGCTAAATAACACCGGCAAGTCAAATTTAGCTGATCTGCTCTGTGCTTAAATTGCGGGCTAAATACCGACTGGCAGCAATCATATTGTGCAATGCCGGTTTTACTTCTTCCCAAGTGCGCGTTTTTAGCCCGCAATCCGGATTCACCCACAAGCGTTCAACTGGTATTCGTTGCACAGCTTTCTCCATTAATTCAATAATGGAATCAACAGAAGGTATATTGGGCGAGTGGATATCATACACTCCTGGGCCGATTTCGTTCGGATATCGAAACTGATCAAAGGCATCCAGCAACTCCATATCCGAGCGCGATGTCTCGATCGTGATGACATCAGCATCCATGCGTGCTATCGCCGCCATAATGTCATTGAATTCCGAATAACACATATGCGTATGAATTTGTGTTTCATCTTTTACACCGTTTGCGGTGATACGGAATGCACGAATAGCCCAGTCCAGATAGCCATTCCATTGCGATCTTCTGAGCGGCAGACCTTCTCTCATTGCAGCTTCATCAATCTGAATAATTTTAATACCCGCTTGTTCCAAAGCCAGAACTTCATCGCGTATCGCAAGCGCCAACTGCATACATGTTTGTGCGCGGGACTGATCGTCACGCACAAATGACCAATTTAGCATCGTCACCGGGCCTGTAAGCATTCCTTTCATCGGCTTACAGGTAAGCGATTGAGCATATTGAATCCATTCTGTAGTCATTGCATGCGAATGTGAAACATCGCCATAAATAATCGGTGGCTTGACACAACGTGATCCATAAGACTGCACCCAGCCAAATTGAGTAAAAGCAAATCCGGCGAGTTGCTCGCCGAAATACTCCACCATATCGTTACGCTCCGGCTCACCATGTACCAAAACATCCAGCCCCAATGCTTCCTGTTCACGCACACAAAATTCAATTTCTTCTCGCATCGCTTTCCGATAATCCGTTTCCAGCAGTTTACCTGCACGAAAATCACGGCGTTTCTGCCTGATTTCCAACGTCTGCGGGAAAGAACCAATCGTTGTGGTAGGAAACAACGGCAATTGGAACTGCTTGCGTTGCACGACTGATCGCTGATTATAAGACGATTGACGTATACCCATCGCCTCATTGATTTCACGTACACGCGCTTTCGTATTCTCGTGATGTACACGTTTGGATTGCTTACGGTTAGAAACTGACGCGCTATTTTCCAGCAGAATCTCAGCAACGCTTTCTCTGCCATGATTCAAAGCATTTGCCAGCACTTCGATTTCATTTAATTTCTGTGTGGCGAATGCCAGCCACGACCGGATATCTGCGTCGAGTTTCTGCTCGCTACCCAGGTCAACCGGCACATGTAGCAAAGAACAGGAAGGCGCAAGCCAAAGCCGCTCTTGCAGGCGTGCATGCACCGGCTCCAACCAATTGAGTATCTCAGTTAAATCGGCCTTCCAAATGTTACGCCCGTTGACAATACCCAGCGAAAGTATCTTATGCCCGGGCAGCCAGTCAATGACCTTGTCAATTTCGTCATAAGCCGTGACAGCATCCAGATGCAATCCCTGGACCGGCAGCTCGCAAGCAAGCTGCAGATTGTCTTGCAATTGCCCAAAATACGTTGTCAACATCAGATTGACAGGCGCAGCTTGTAATTGATAATAAGTATTTCGCACCGCATATTTCCACTCTTGCGTCAACTCCATGACCAAAATCGGCTCGTCGATTTGCACCCAGTGAATACCCGCATGCTTGAGTTGATCGAACAATTGCGCATAGACGCCGAGTAAATCGTCCAATCGATCAAGCTTATCGCTGCCGTCCTTGGATTTTCCCAGCCATAAATAAGTGGCCGGCCCGAGAATGACGGGTTTAATGTGCTGATGGATTTTCTGAGCTTGCTGGATTTGTTCGAGTAAGTGGTCGGCATTCAACGCAAATCGTGTATTCCGGTTAAATTCAGGTACGATATAGTGATAATTGGTATCAAACCATTTTGTCATTTCACCCGCATTAACACATGAATGAGCAGCGATATCGTGTGCTGAACGGCCTCTCGCCACACGAAAATAATTGTCTATCGGACTACTGGCAGAAAATGAACTGACCCGCTGCGGAATATTGCCCAGCATAAAACTCATATCCAGCACATGATCGTATAATGAAAAATCACCCACCGGAATCCAATCGAGCATGGATTGATCCTGCCAATGCTGGATGCGAAGGTCTGTTGCGGTGTCTGATAAAGCTTGCTCAGAAATGTCACCTTTCCAGTATTTTTCTAAGGCAAATTTTAATTCCCGGTTTCTACCAATACGCGGGAACCCAAGATTGTGTGTTGTCACCATAATTTCATCACCACTCATAAATATTGATTGAGTTATTGTACGAATAAGGATTAATAAATAATAATGATAAATTTTAATCTATCAATTAGGTTTTCTCATAAATGATCGAACACAGCCACCTTAAGATTATCCAAGCGCTTCATATCAATGGCACGCTTACCGAAGCCGCCAATGCGCTCTGTTTAAGCCAACCTGCCTTATCACATCAGATTAGCTACCTGGAAAAAAAACTAAGCGTTACATTGTGGGAGCGTGAAGGCCGCAACTTGCGCTTGACTCAAGCGGGAAAACTCCTGCTGGAAGTAGCCAATCAAGTGTTGCCGGTTTTGTCCCAAGCGGAAAAAACACTTGGAGCCTACAGCGAAGGCCGGCAAGGAATTTTACGTATCGGCGTGGAATGCTACCCTTGCTTTGAATGGCTCACGGGGATGATTGGGCAGTTCATGCGAAAAATGCCTGAGATGGATATCGATATCGTACAAAAATTCCAATTTACCGGATTGGAAGGCTTACTCAATCATCATATTGATGTTTTGATCACACCCGATATGGTCAAAAAAGAAAATATCGTTTATGAAATTTTGGCTGAATATCAATTGGTATTGCTAGTGGCTGCCAATCACCCATTGGCAGACATAAAATATCTAACACCCGAGCTTTTGAGTAAGGAAACCTTGCTAACTTTCCCAGTATCACCGGAAAGATTGGATATTCTGACGCATTTTATGACACCCGTACACCTTGAACCAGCCAAGCTAAAACAAATAGAGTCCTTAGAAATCATGTTACAAATGACAGTGCTTAAACGCGGAGTTTGTGTCTTGCCCGAATGGCTCATCGATATTAAAAGCAAAGATCTCAAACTCAGAAAAATTCGCATTGGTAAAAAAGGACTCTATCAGAAATTATTACTAGCAATGCGAGAGCCTGACAAGGCCATTCCCTATATTCAACAATTTATCGCGGTTGGACAAAAAATAGCAGAAGATTCTACGACATAACTTCAAGATATTCCCGACAAACAAATAATTCAATTGGAGCACTTGCAGGATTGGTTTCACTGCATTGAACAGTAGCCATTACCAGAGTGACATCACGCTCCACCCCACAACATGAATAAAGCTTTACTTATGCGCTTAAAAATGCTAATGATTCCTACATCCACATCCAGGTCCATGCACATGATTTACCTGATCGGTTTTCGGCTGCAGCGAGCGCATTGCCAGATCACGCCCACGTGCCATGTTGCCGCGCATTGCAGGAGCAGAAAGAATAATTTTTTCTGTAGCACTCCCACAAGCTAAGCAATTTGGGTTGGACGCATTGATTGAGTGGCGTATTTCGAATTGTAACTCGCACCGTGTGCACAAATAATCATAAGTTGGCATTTAGAATCATTATCCATTAACAAAACGTTTCTCAAGAACAGCCCGTTGAAAAACTATCTGCATTGCCGCTGCGGTGTTAAAAGCAGGTTCAAGACGCTCATTTATTAGGCATAATGCGCCTTTTCACCCGTTTTTGCCTTGCATCAGCTGCTTCGAAAATGTTTTTCAACGGCCTGTTAAAACGTGACCACTTGATATCACAAATGATCACGCTTTCAGGCTTTATTTCTTAAATTCAGCTCCAACGAGGCGGCTGCTTCCCTTTGACACCAAATTGATCTGAAATGACATCGGTTCTCGCTCTTTTTTCAGCATCTCGTGTGGGTGCTCTCAGCCGACGCGTTTCAACTTCCCAAATCCAGCCGCTGATGACCACATCCTTCGGGATAAGCGGATGATTCTTAAATATTTCTATCGTCTTCATACAAGTCTCATCTACATCATCCATCATCCCAATCCATTTGGCAAAAGCCCCTTGCTCCAGTTTCAATTCGGGCAATGTCGGGTCCAGCGCGATATTATCGGTGTCGACCCCCTTGTCGCGCAGCATTTTCTCCAGATCGGTCGCATTTGCAGACAGCATGCCACATTGCGTATGCTGTACTATGACGATTTCCTTGGTACCAAAAAAATTGCAAGTCAGCATCGCCGAGCGAATTGCATCGTCAGTGACGATACCCCCCGCATTGCGAAAGCAGTGCGCATCCCCGCCACCTGCTGGGGTATCCACTTGAATACCAAGCGCTTCATCGATCGGCAGACGTTCGTCCATACAAGCCAGCACCCATAACTTGCGGTTATTATGTCCGTCCGGTCCATGACGACGACGTTCTGCCCAGTGATCATATGCGGCGACGCGTGTGCTCAATTCCTCTTTGAGTGTTTTCAATTTTGACTCTCCTTGTTAATACGTAGAATTTTAAAATCCTTGCGAATCTACTTTTATTTAAATTATGACGGCTGCATAACGGATGCTTAGCCCGTACATCTGGTTATTTTCAGATGCATTAAGATTACCAGCAAATACCATGCCACTTAGAAAGTAATATATTAACCATTGATTACAATCAGTTAACTTTAATATGTTGCCACATCAGCGTAGCTATGCTTCAATCAATGAAGTTTAACTTCACATCCAAGTCATAATCTATGAAAAATAGCCCTCTCTCCGAATTAACACCAGTCTTTTTTTTGCAAACCTTTATTCTTGAACTAATGCATGCCAGCGAACAACAAGGTCAGAAGCATTGCGAACAATTGATTGAGCATATCGCTAAAACTGCTGGATGCTTTTTTGAAGAAACTTATCGAGATAATACACATAAAAATGAGCAGCTTGATGTTGAAAGCTACACCGAACTCATACTCGATATCAAGAACAATATCGGCGGTAAATTTTCACTTGTTTCCAGCAATCAAGATTGTATTACTGTTACAAATTCCTGCTGTCCTTTCGGCGAACAAGTGACCAATTTTCCTGAGTTATGCAGAATGACTTCCAGTGTATTTGGAGGCATCGCAGCCAGAAATTTTGGTTATGCCAAGGTTGAAATTAAGAAAAGCATAGCCCGCCAAGATGGCAAATGCGATGTTTGTATTTACACCAATCCACAAGCGGCAAAAGGACATACTGGAATGGAATATACTGATACAACACCCGTCAAGGAAATTAATGATATAAATGAATTGCAGTGCCGGATTGAGACAAACTTGCAAAGGCTTTGGCACAAGCAAAGCAAGCAAATATCAAAAAAATATCAACCTCCTGCGATCATAGCAAAATCACCGATGATGCAAAAAATACTGCAATCAATCGAGGTTATTGCACCTACTCCAGCGACGGTGTTAATTCAGGGCCAAACAGGTGTAGGTAAAGAATTGATAGCGCGCGCCATACACGCGATGAGCGATCGCCACCACAAACCATTTATCACTATTAACTGTGGCGCAATCCCGGAAAGTCTGATTGAAACCGCCTTGTTTGGACACGAGAAAGGCGCTTTTACTGGCGCCATAGAAGTACACCATGGCTATTTCGAGCGAGCCGAAGGCGGCACCTTGTTTCTGGACGAAGTTGACTCATTATCGCCCGCAGCACAAACCCGGTTGCTTCGTGTAATCCAGGAAGCAGAGCTGGAAAGAGTCGGCGGAAAACAAACATTGGCAGTTGATGTCAGGATCATTTCAGCCACAAACCAAAATCTGGAAGATCTGGTCAAGCAAGATTTATTTCGCAATGATCTGTATTACCGTATCAACGTAGTCCGCTTAAACATCCCTTCGTTGACCGAACGACCGGAAGATTTACCTTACCTTGTGCAATTGATTATCCAGCGGTTAAACAATCGGTATAACAAAGAAATTGAATCAGTAAGCCGTGAAGTCATGCATAAAATACGCGCCTATCATTGGCCAGGCAATGTTCGCGAGCTGGAAAATATTCTTGAGCGCAGCATGCTGTTTGCCTGCGGCAGAGAAATGACCGAACTGGATTTAGAGCTTCCACTTAAGACCGGAGGTGCTGTGGAATGGAAAGACTTGAAAGAACAGTCGCTTGCCAAGATAGAGAAATCGTTTCTTGAAACAGCTTTAAAGCAGCATCACGGAAATATAAAAAGTGTCTCTGAAAATATGGGAATCACATCGCGCGCTGTTTACGCTAAGCTAAAAAAATACAAAATTAACTTAATGAATTTCAGAAGTTATGATTAATAGCAATTAGCAGACCGTTGAAAAACATTTTCGAAGCAGCTGATCAAGGCAAAAACAGGTGAAAAAGCGTAGTTTATGCCTAATAAATGAGCACTTTAAACCTGTTTTTAACACCGCAGCGGCAATGCAGATAGTTTTTCAACGGCCTGTTGGATAGAAGCTCTGATTCTGGTTTACCGGCACTGCATATTTTTCTAAGAAAATCAGATGGTATCGATGAGACAAATAATTGAAATTTCTATACCGATTTTAGGATAGCGGCCATCTATTCCATTATTATCTCTGCATTAAAAAGACTTAATTCTACACCCGTCTCATTGAATCAAAAAAATCAGAGTTGTTTTTAGTACCTTTGATTTTATCCAATAGAAACCCCATTGCATCCATATCATCCATTGGATGCAGCAACTTACGCAACACCCAGATTTTCTGCAAAACTTCGGGAGCGATCAATAGTTCTTCACGACGTGTGCTTGATCGGTTCACGTTAATTGAAGGATAAATCCGTTTCTCGGCCATGCGACGATCAAGATGAATTTCCATATTACCAGTACCTTTGAATTCCTCATAAATCACGTCATCCATCCGTGACCCGGTATCAATCAAGGCGGTTGCAATAATAGTCAACGATCCGCCTTCTTCTATATTTCGCGCAGCACCAAAGAAACGCTTAGGACGCTGCAACGCGCTTGCATCCACGCCACCCGTCAGCACCTTCCCGGATGCGGGCACTATGGCGTTATAAGCACGAGCCAGACGTGTAATCGAATCCAGCAGTATTACCACATCTTTCTTGTGCTCGACCAAACGCTTGGCTTTTTCAATGACCATCTCGGCTACTTGCACATGCCGTGAGGCGGATTCATCGAAGGTAGAAGAAATCACTTCTCCTCTGACAGACCGGATCATTTCCGTGACTTCTTCCGGGCGTTCATCGATCAATAGCACCATCAGAATCACATCCGGATGATTAGCTGCGATGGCGTGCGCAATATGTTGCAACATGACGGTTTTGCCTGATTTAGGGCTAGCCACCAGCAACCCACGTTGCCCCTTACCGATCGGAGCAATCAAATCGATAATACGACTAGTAATGTTTTCTTCAGCTTTAATATCTCGTTCAAGTATCAATCGTTCATCAGGAAATAGCGGCGTCAAATTTTCAAACAGAATTTTCTGTTTAGAATTTTCTGGTGGCTCGTTATTAACTTTATCAACTTTTACCAGTGCAAAATAACGCTCTCCATCTTTGGGCGGACGGATCTCTCCATCGATTGAATCACCGGTATGCAAGTTAAAACGTCGGATTTGGCTCGGCGAAATATAAATATCATCCGGGCCGGCTAAATATGAAGTATCTGGGGAACGTAAAAAGCCAAATCCATCTTGCAGCACTTCCAATGTCCCATGACCATAAATATTCTCACCCTTACGTGCCTGATTTTTAAGCAACGCAAAAATTACGTCTTGCTTTCGCATTCGATTGGCGCCGTCAATTTCGTTTTCGACGGCCATTTTCACTAATTCAGTGACATGTAAATTTTTTAGATCAGATAAGCGCATGAGAAAGCTCTTGAAAAAGAATACTTAGGAAAAAATAAGGATACTGGAAAGGAAAATGTTACAGATGGAGTAATAAAAAAAGCCGTGATGTGATTTTTATCAATGCAAGTCCTCAAATCTATCTGCTTTTAGACTAGCCTAGCGAGTTTAAATGTGACTGTCAATAAACGCTGTTAACTGCGATTTTGATAACGCACCCACTTTTGTTGCTTCTATATTGCCATTTTTAAAAAGCATTAATGTCGGGATACCACGAATGCCATATTTAGGCGGTGTTAATTGATTCTCATCAATGTTCAGTTTCGCCACCTTAAGTCGCTCTCCATACTCCTTCGCAATTTCGTCAAGTATGGGTGCTATCATTTTGCAAGGACCACACCACTCTGCCCAATAGTCAACCAGCACGGGAGCAGTCGACTGCAAGACTTCTGTTTCAAAATTATCGTCGGTAACGTAATGGATATGCTGACTCATAAAATCCCTCATTAAAATTATTTCTGGAATTGTAGTCCCAAATATTATCTCTGAGACTGGGTACGTGATTGTTTGGAATAAAGCCGTAAAAGAGAGGTATAAAATACCAATCTGATTATGCTATAGAAAAAACTATTAAAAGGGAAGTAGCAATGCCCCAAAAAGTAGTTAAAAAGCTAATCTGGTCAAATTTTCATACAAAATTGACTCAAAAATCAAGTCTCATGATCCCAATTGTTGAAATGCCACAATATGATCAACTTCAGGCTTGATACCTATTTTCTCGCCAAGAGCGTGATTATGATGACTGGGTACTAATGCCAATACTCGCGCTCCGCCAGCAAGTCGCAGCGTGTATAAAATCTCTGCGCCACGAAATGCCTTGCACACAATTGTTGCCTGCAGTGAACTGTGGTCATCGTGAACGATATCATCCGGCCGTAACAATACATCTACGATACAACCATTCTCATGTTGATGAGGAATCTCACTCTCTAAAATCCCCAATTCGATTTCAATCTGTTGCGCATTAATCACCTTCCCTGGAAGAAATACGCCTTGCCCGATGAAGTTGGCAACAAACCGATTCGCCGGTTGATGATACAAATTAAAGGCAGTATCTAACTGCTGCATCTCACCACGATACATGACGCCAATTTCGTCAGCTATCGCAAATGCTTCAGCTTGATCATGGGTAACCAGGATAGCGGTAATCCCCTGGTTCTTAATAATCTCGCGCACTTCGATACTTAAGCGTTCACGCAAGCTGATATCCAGATTGGAAAAAGGCTCGTCCAACAACAACAACTCTGGTTTAGGTGCCAATGCGCGCGCCAGCGCCACGCGTTGCTGCTGTCCACCTGATAATTCATGCGGATATTTTTTAGAGGCTTCGGTCAAATGCACCACATGCAGCAACTCATCGACACGCCGCGCACGCTCCACCTTGGTTAAGCGATGCAAGCCAAAACCGATGTTAGCAGTTACATCCAGATGTGGAAATAACGCGTAATCTTGAAAAACCATGCCAATGCGCCTTTGTTCCGGTGGCACAAAAACATCCGCGCTACTAACACAAATACCGTTGAGGATAATTTCCCCGGCCAATACTGACTCAAATCCTGCAATACAGCGTAACGCCGTAGTTTTACCGCAACCGCTCGGTCCGAGCAAACAACCGATTTGCCCTTTCTGCAAGGACAAGGTTAAATCATGAATCACGACCTGCTCACCATAAGCTTGTCGGATATTATTCAATTGCAACAATATAGCACTCATTACTTAGATTTCAGTTTGACGCATAAACAAATATATCGGTATTAATCCAGCCAGTATCAACGTAACCGCCGGTAAAGCCGCCTGTTCCCACTGGCCTTCTGAAGTCATCTCATAGATTCGGACTGCCAGCGTATCCCAGCCAAATGGGCGGGTCATCAGCGTAATCGGCATCTCCTTCATCACGTCGACAAACACCAAGGTGGCAGCGGTAAAAATACCGGGTTTCAATATTGGAATATGTACTGTTCTGATCATTGCCCAGCCATGCACGCCCAAACTCATCGCCGCCTCATCAACGCTGTGCGTGACCCGTTGCATTGCGCTATCAATGGGATAATGACTCACGGCCATAAATCGTATCAAATAAGCAATCAGCATAATGGCTAATGTGCCCTGAATCAACGGACCTGTTTCTATTTGAAACCAGTGTAACGCCAATTCACTGAGCTGCCCATCCAGCCAGACCAACGGCACGTACACGCCAATTGCCAACACTGTACCAGGCAATGCATACCCAATGGTTGCGGTGCGCACGGCATAACGCGTAGCAGAATCAGGATAACGCCGCAGCGCATAAACCATAGCAATTACAACCAGACAGATCAATAAAGCCGCCAGACCGGATAAGGTCAGGGAATGCCAGAGAAATTCCAGGTAACGACCCACATCGTAATCCTGTACAAACGATTGCAGGGCCCAATAACACAGTTGTGCAACCGGCAGAAAAAATGCAAAAAATAATACACTGATCACAAAACCGGTAACCACCCAATTATGCCAACCTGCCAACTGAATACGCTGTACTCTCGCACTTCTTTTCGCTTCCGCATAACGCATACGCGATCTGAACTGTTGTTCCAACACAATCACAATAAAGACTATAATAATCAATAAAGAAGCAAGCTGAGAAGCGGCATGCAATGAAAACATGCTAAACCACGCTTTGTAGATGGCTGTGGTAAATGTATTGTAATTAAACACCGCGACTGTTCCAAAATCCGCCAATGTTTCCATTGACACCAGCATGATACCCCCAGCTATCCAGGGACGCGCCATCGGCAACACCACTTTGAAGAAACCCTGCTTGCGGCTGAAGCCAAGTGATTGTGCAACCTCCAACGAACGCTTGCCTTGGCTCAAGAAAGCATTCCGCGCCAGCAAATAGACATAAGGATAAAAAGCCAAGGTCATGACGATAATAACGCCCATTCTGCCACGTATATCCGGAAACCAGGACAGATCAGAATCCAACCAAGCACGCAATGTAGTTTGTATCGGGCCGGTAAAGTCAAACAAACCCAATACAACAAAGGCTGTTACATAGGCAGGGATCGCCATCGGCAATAACAACGCCCAGGAAAAGAATCGTCGTCCGGGAAATTCATAAACAGCGGTGAACCAGGCCAGGCTGATACCCAGTAGTGCCGTTCCAACGATTACCCCCAATACCAACCAGAACGTATTGAGCAACAAGGAAATCAGTGTGGTTTCAACCAGATGCTGCCAAATCTCACTTGCCGGCGCCAACACGGATGAAAAAATCACACCAACGGGTGCCAGTACCAATGCAGCGGCGACAAAAGGTATCCAGCGCCAACTAATCATCAAACGTTTAAGAAAAAGGAAAACAGAAAAAATCTTGCGCTTTCAGGAAACTGATTTTTCACCACCGCATGTGCCGACTTACTCACGCCGCTTTACCGGTATCCTGCGCGATCCATCAGCTTTACGGCAGTCGTCTGCAATTCTCCGGCTTTAACCAGATTCATTGAGTTTTGTTTAAAATCACCCCACGTTGCGACAAATGGATCAGCCGCAATTTTAGGATTAACCGGATATTCCATATTCACATCAGCGAAAAGGTTTTGTGCTTTAGCAGACGACAAGAATTCCAATAATTTAATGGCAGCCTGTTCGTTGCGAGCATAGCGCGTGACTCCCGCACCTGAAATATTGACATGCACACCACTGCTATCCTGATTGGGCCAGAAAATCGCCAGCGGCAAATTGGGATCCTGTTTCATTAAGCGGCCAAAATAATAGGTATTGACCAATGTCACATCACATTTTCCAGCGGCTACAAATTCCAATGCACGGGTATCATCGGATAGCGGATCGGTTGCCAGATTAGCCACCCAACCCTTAACAATCTTTTCCGTCTCAGCTACGCCATGTTCAGCAATCATCATTGCCACAAGCGATTGGTTATACACTTTCTTCGAAGTGCGTAAACAGAGCCGTTTTTTCCACTTGGGATCGGCAAGATTTTCATAGGTTGAAAGCTCCTCGGGCTTTACTTTTTTGGTGTTATAAACCAAAGTCCTGGCGCGTATCGACAGCCCAAACCACGCATTATCCGGATCGCGCAAATACGCCGGGATATTACCCTCAAGCGCCTCGGACTTAACCGGTTTTAACAATCCTTTCTGTGCAGCTGCCCAGAGATTACCAACATCCGCAGTTATCAACATATCGGCCGGTGTATTTTTCCCCTCCGCCTCCAGCCGGGCAAGCAACGCGCCTTCGTTGTCGGTAGTGTATTTAACTTTAATCCCGGTCTCCTGGGTAAAAGCATCAAACATCGGCTTAATGAGTTGCTCAATTCGCGCGGAATAAACAACCACTTCATTAGCATGCACTGGATGAATAATAAATAACGAAAAAAGCAAAGGAACAACAATAAGAAAACGGCTTAGATTTGGGCTGACCATGAGAGAAATTCCGGGGAAAAAGTTTCATCAATCGAATTAATTAATGGCAAACACTATAGTATGAATAAGAATAATTATCAATTAAATATCTCTAACAAAAAACGGCAAGAACCGGATCAATTCTCGGTTACCGGCCGCGACCATGAATTCAATTCCATGCGTCCTAGCAGTGGCAATTTAATGGCGATGGGGTTCCAGTTAACACCAAAAGACAAACCCAGAAAATTGAATTCAATCCCTTCCACCGCGCTAATCAACACACCCAGCAAGCCAAAAAATGAAATCTGCAAACCACTGCCACTCGGAGCATGCGATATAAACCGGTAACCCAGATAATCCTTGCCAATCGCCGTGGGCGGCAAATCCAGCTGCAACTCGGGCACCGCGCGCGAAACCCAAGCGGTAAAGGTATTGGAATTCGGCCCCGGCCACATAGTGTAATCTTTCGTGTAGGGGTAACGGTTAGCCGCCAGATCAATTTTTTCGATCAACGCATCCACACCATCGTCTCTTTTTTCTGCCAAGATCTCGGGTACATTCCCGTACCAGCGCCGGTCAGGCGCATTTTCATAAACCGCCAACACCGACCGCTTGCTACGCCGCAACCACCCGATCACTTCATAAATAGTGTAAGACTGAGCCCCCGTAGGCTTCACCGCAATCCAGGTATGAATCCCAAAATAACCGCGCCAACCAAAAGCTCGCGCGCCATAAACCTGAATAATCGCCTCAGGATTCGTGGCGGGATCCGGCGCTATGCCAACCGGTTCGCGACTCGCATTCCACCAGTACTGCGCCTCCGCATGTTGCGGGAAAAACAACCCGGCAAGCAAAATTATCACCCAACAACCCAACAAAACAGAGCGACTCGCGCTCTGCATAACAGATACCAACATCTTGAGAAAACCCGGTTAAGTTAATAATTTTTTGAATAAAGCGATCAGATCGTGATTAACCAACGTGTCATAAAACGTTAGTTCTTACACTGCTCATTTCAATTATGACATCATTCAGTAAAGGAGAACCTGCGTTCTGCTGCATTAAGAACAAGTCTCACAAAAGATGGTGACGCTAATGATAGTTGGTTGCGTGGCGCTATAGGCTAACAAGCATCGGTGAAGCACAAACGGTTAATGTATGCGGCACAAAGAATTTCCTTGAGACTACTACTGCGACGAGAGAAAACCGCTTGACCGTGAAATTAGAGGACAAACGCCAAGCTGACCGGCATTTGCCGAGACGCGAGGTTCTGGGCGGAGCCCAGGTTCCGGTGTCTTGGCATGTCCGAGTCGAGCGCTGAATTATGCAGTCACCAAGCATGCTGCTGCAAGCCATTCAATCGATATCAGAGTCGGACTTATTGTATGGCTCAAACATTTCATTGCTGGATCTCGCGCTGTGCGGCAGACTTACTCGAAGCTCGTCAAGATCAACAGCGCGTCGACTCAACCTGAAGCTACTACGATCTTCGTACATTTCGTAGAACGATACATCGTTATCCCGCCCAGCTAGGGAGGCAATCACGGTATGCTGAATCGACAAAGCACAACGCAATCCAAACGTCACTTCTTCCAGCTTCAGCGGTGAATCATGAACACCTCTGGCACCCAACAGACGCCACTCCTTTTCGTACTTCCATTGAGGTGCTTTACGCAATAAGACGTCTCGGTCTAAATGCACTTTGGCATCAACGCTTTCTTCGAGTAGCGCGGAAGCAACCAGACTAGACGGAATTGATCGGCTCCCACCGTAAACAACTTTCAGAACAATGGGTTTCGGCTCTCGATCAAATCCGTAGCCAACGCAAAACCCGCGATGCTGATCTGCGTAGTGACTCCAAAGCAATGGGTTATACATCTCGGAAGAAAAGCAGCATACCCCCTTCGCGTAATGTCTCAATAGCTCTTTTTCTATGCCAGCGGTTAAAAGCATTACTTCCGCCCTCTCCAGCCCAATATCATAGTCTGGATTTGTAGCGTTGTACGCGATATTTGAAATTTCATATTCTGCTGCCTGAAGCGCCTTCTTCTTCGCGTGCGATTGCGCACCAGCTCCTTTTAGCTTGGCTTCTTCCAAGGATGCAACCACCTCTGACTCGACCCTCCGCGAAACCAATTCGCGCAAGAGCGAACGAAGAGTCTCTGTATCCGAATCGGTTTCAATAACTGGCGAGCAATCCAGCGGATCGTTGAAATCGGTTGGGGCTGCGAAGTGAAGTGTGTCACGACACAACGAATCTAGCGTCCGCGCACTGAAACTTTGATAGCGAAACACTGTTTTCGGCCGCTTCATCCGCGGAGCTCTTCTATTAGTCGTTCGGTTGAATCGCAGGGTGAATAGAGCGACCGTGATATTTGAAAAAGGACCATGGATTGATCGCAGGAAACCAGCGTTGGCCGAACTGCATAACATAATATATACGACAAAAAATATCTCATAATCTGGAACGAAATGTCATAACTTGGTTAAGTATCCCTTAGGCTTTTATTTTTAAGTGGCTTTGCAAGAAAATACCTTCTAGTACATATACCAAGCACACCATTTACCTCACCCTCGCTCAAGCAACATCAACGTAAAGAAACATGATAATCCAAAGGCATCATGAAATATTCTTGCATCATATTCAGCTTGTCACTGAGCGGCTGCGCCGGATTGTCATCCACCATTCGGAACACACCGTTCAAGAACCTTTCCTATCAGCAAGCCAGCAGGTATATCAATAGCTTTAAGGTTGCCTGGTTTCTTTATAAAACAGACTACTTATCCGTACGTTTACCCAGCATCTCAGGCAAATCGCGCAAAAACCGCCCTGCCCCGGCCATCTGACGTCGTAGCATAACCCAGTCTTCCGCTCTTTTCTTGGCATCCAAACAACGCATCAACCGGATTCTCAGTGCTTCATCCTGATAGTTCAGAATAGCCGCCCACAGCGTATCATCCACATTATACGTTTTGCCCTCCAGCAAGCAGACAGGAATAACCTGCTCGGCCGGCACAGCCAGATCAGTAGCAACGGCACGCACTGCGGCGGTTATATTAGCTGACTTGGTATTCGTTGTGTGGGTCAAATCATAGGGTGGTTGCCATTCATTCGCCGGACGTAACCGATCCACAAAACTAACAGCAACCAACAGCGGCGCAGAGCGCCGATCCATTCGTGCAGCTTGGTAGCTGCGCAAGGCATCCAAAAATTGCCGTTCAGCTTGCCGATCCGGACGATTGGCCGGGCTGACCCATAAGATCAAATCTGCGCTGCCAGCGGCTATCAGCATTTGCTTGCTATCAAAAAACGGACTATCGCAACCTGGACTATCGAAAACCAGTGCCTGGGTGAATCCCTCGCGTGATAATACAAATGGCTCAAGCGCTTGGGTAGTGCCCGTCAGAATATCTGTAGCAGTTTTGAGCTCCCCGAACAAGGCGTTGATCAAACTGGATTTACCCGAATTGGATCGGCCAAGAACAAGAATCCGCAATGGCTCGACCGCGGATGCTGCAGTTTGACCCGTCTGCTCCAGATCAGCCCTGGATTCCGGTGTTGCTGATTCGGTGTGATCGTCATCGCCAAGTGGCAAGCGGCCACTGTATAGGTCAATGGCGTAATAACCCACTTTGCACACATAAGCCCGCAAAAACCAGCGATGCAATTCATTTCTGGCCTGATCAAAACTGCGCTCGCGCAAATGCCGCCAGGCTTCGCTCAATAAGGCATTCACCGGATTAATGAGGATGCTGCCCGCGCGGTAAACGTTAAATGCTTTCTCTGCCTTCGTCTTCCAACGTTGAATCCGGAATAGATCGCCCACCGTTAGACGATTGCTAAAGGGTATTTTTTCGGCGATATCTCTGCGCAGCTCGCGACTGGCCCGCTCAATAATCAGTAAAGTATGCGGCACGGTCAATTCATACAGTGGCTTCTCAACCTCTGGATGATAACAATGCGCCACTGCTTCCATCGATTTCTGTCCCAGCTCCGATATCCAGCGGCCATCTTCCAGTGGCCAGTCCTCTGGATTGCAGCTTGCGGCCAGCGCTTCAACCTGCTGCCATACCGCATCTGCGCTGGGTGGCCAATCCGGATTAGGGTCAGTAGTCGTATTCATTAATAATTGGCGTTCCTGCCGCACCAGCAATTGTTGCAGGCCATAGCCCAAAACACCGCACACCACCATCGCAATCAGCCAATACAGCAGGTTCCCGCTTTGCCATAGCCAAAAAATACCAAAACCCATCAATGCCAGCACCGGCAATAGCAGCAGAATGGCTACCAATAATCGTAGCGGATCAACAGCTGGAAGCGGTTTCTTCATTTCGACTGACCTCGCAACCGATCTTTCAGTATTGAAGCGCCCTGCTCCAGCTCCTCCGCATAAATCCGGCGTAAGGTTTTCGGATCGACATTCAAGCCATCTTTGCGCCTGGCAAAAAAATAGATAGCCGCTTTTCCTAATGCGTAAGTAGTCGCCCCGCTGGAACTGGCACCCCATACCGCACCCACAGTCTGCCCCCAGAAGGGAATTACCTTGACCACAGCACGGCTCAGCATGCGCGTCAGAAAACTGGATGCGATTCCCGCACCTACCAGTCCCAGAAATTCCGTGATGGTACTCTTATCCCAGTACTGCCCGTATAACACTGCAAGACTATGCAACAATTTAGCCTGCACTGCTGACACGGCAACCAGGTCAACCACCGGTAAAGCGCCTAATCCTGCTGCGGTTAGCGAGTAACCGACGATATGCTGATGCGCGGCACGCGCATACAAATCGTGCACTTGCTTATCGCCACTTAATTGATGTTGCAGACCCAATGAGGTTAGCGATTCAATCGCCTGCCACAATGCCTGCAGCCCATAATCAGGCGGCTCGAATCCATCTTCAGGTAGGGTTAAATCCACTGCGACCCAGCGCATGGCAGCAAAGCCGGGCAATGGTTTCAAAGCACTGCGTTGTGCCTGTAAAGCGCGGCGCAAATCAACCGGAACCGTTTCCGGCAAGGGGTTCTCATCATAAGGCCAAGGGTGCAGATGGTCGTATTCGCTCGGATACAGTTCATGCAAACCCGTTTGCACGATCAGCACGGGCCATTCGGGGTGACGCTGGCGGATGGAATGCAACACGTCAAGCACAGCGGTCTGATTGATGTCAGCCACTTTCATCACAGCTATCAGCAAATGCGCCTGAGATTCGCAGTATTGAATATCGTCAGCCGGATCATAGGAAACTTCGCCCAAGCCACGCGTATCGAGAAACCTGACGATCGGTATATCGGCCGGGAAATCATAAAAACGGGAATTGCGAGTGCACGGCTGAAAGCCATTACCGATTTCGGCCACTGCGCTACCGGTCAATGCACGGATAATCGAAGTTTTGCCCGCCTGTGTTTTACCCAATAGCCATAACACTGGCACCGGCATCTTGGCTCGTGCTTCGCGCAAAGATGCTTCCAGCAAATTTTCGTCGACTCTGGGCTCCAGCAAAGCTGTGCGGAGCTGCTCCCAGTAGTTCGTCCAGTTTTTCAGATCACTTAATTTCATCACATTGCCATCTTATCATCAGTGCCAAACAGAATTCAGCTTGAATCATTGCTTAGTTTACAATGCAACCCTGCAGGAATATTTCACTCATCAGTCAAATCCGCAATAGGACGAAAATCAAGAATCCATCGCAGCGTTGCTTCGCAAAGTGCGGAAACTCGTGAAAGCGATGAATCCGATTTTATGTTTATCGTGCAAGAAAATAAGCTACAAATCCCGTTTTATTCGATCCGAATAATGATAATAGCCCGGTTTATAATTGAATCTTCTATCTGATTTAAAGAATAACTGGGCTATCTGGCAATAAGCTCGACACCATTTAAAAACATCACCCCATACTTTTAGAAAGATTTTACGATATGACCGCTTCCCCGCCGGGAAACAATTGTCGAGCGCAACCTCGACGAACTGCAGATCGCGCCACCGAAGATATCGGACTGAGAATTTACACCGATCAACCCAGAAACGAGAACGTCGAATGCGAAACTTCAAATCTGCTGGGCACACTCAAAGATTTCTTGCAAGATTTGATGTTATTGCATCTTTCTTTCGCCCAGGACGGCATTTATTGGCAGCGAAAAACTATCGTGAAGTCATGTCTATACATTTCATGCAATGGACTTAATTCACTGACTCATGTTTCGAACTCCAATGAATTATTGATGAAAGTGAATCGCTTTCGCTTCAATTTCTCGTTGGTTAACTTGACAGTATCGTCCCTATACGTCCATTTCATTACGACAAGTAACGAGAATCTCGATGGAGAGAATAAGAAACCGTTGGGTAGAAAAATTATTTTCAAGTAATTGATATAACAATATATTCGCGAATAAATCTACTATATATGAATTATTTGTCAAAATATTGTGAATTTTTTGTGAAGTATATAGTCTATAATGCATACATAATTTAAATATTTTTCTTTATTAACCTTTCTAAGGAGTTTCTTGTGAAAACAACTCAGAATCTTGTAGCCAAGGCAGCAACAATCAGTTTTGTATTATTCGGTGTGTTTCCATTAATCAGTCTGGTTTTATTTGGCGCTTTACCATCGTTATAAGTCATTCAGCCCAAAACTAGCTGGGTAATATTGGATACTCTTTCTAGGAGTTGTTTTCTTTGTAAGCTATAGGGTAATTGTTTCACTTACCGATCCCTGAAATACGGTGCGCAGTTCTTACACAAAAATTTTTGCACAAAACTCCCGGAAACCCACAGAAGATCAATGTTAATAAAAAACTCGGTCGCTTGCAGCCGAGTTTTAGAAGAGAGATAGCTGCTCAAACTTTTCTTCCATCTCACCCATCGCTTTGAGCTAATTTTATATATACTGACGAATAACCTCTGCGTTAGTATTATCTATAGTTTCAACAAAATGAGTTTGTGTCCAAAACTTACCTCCCTAAAAATACTTTCTCTTTATCTGCAGCCTTTCTTCAGTATTTACCAACGCGGGCGAATTACATTATTTCCAAAATGGCAACGCAGACAACATCCCAGATTATCAGATTGAACTCGTGTACCTCATTAATTGAGTATCAGGCGACTTCATAGTGCAAGGCCAGTCACAAAGACAATTTACTAGCCACCTGGAAATTAATGTACAAGTAATTTCCAATTGGTTTTGTAAAATATCCGTTGATCTTAGTGAAAACGCCTTGCTTTATTATCGGCTCCCAGATCTTTTAGTACAAATAAACATTCAATTTCAACATTTTATATAAGAAACCCCATAGCAAGATCACGAGGTGTTAGAAAAACTCAAGTTGACACAACTCTTCTTTTGGCTTGCCTTGATTCTTAACACACCCCACAACCACACTCCAGTCAATTCGCTCTTTCTTCCACGGCCGCAACCTAATAGTCATCCGTTCAAGATCCATCATCTCACAACGACTAATTCGGGTTTTATGGGGATAGCTGCCTTTTCTGATCACTTAATTTCATCATGTCGTCGTCCCATCATCAGATACAGCAGATAACAGCTGAATGTATACCGAAAAACAAAGGATATAAGACCGTTTATTACAACGTTATGAAAGAGCTATCGTACTGCTATGCTATTGTACAAAGAGTAATTCATCTTTAATATCAGATTGTTACACACGAAGGTAGAAGTTAAATCTTAATAAAGGGGAGAACTGATGAAACCGAGCAAGAAAACACCATGTCTTTTTTCTTTGGTCGCAGCCATGATGCTCATGAGCACAGCACCTAACAGCGCAAATGCCGGAATGGAACCATTTATCGGAGAGATAAATTATGTAGCGTTTAATTTTGCGCCGCAAGGATGGTATCAATGTGATGGGCAAACACTCCCTATTAGTCAATATCAAGCGCTTTTCTCGTTGCTTGGTGCAACTTATGGCGGCAATGGAACGACGACTTTTGCCCTGCCTGACATGCGGGGAAGAGTTCCTGTCCATAAAGGACAGCACCCTGGCGGCTCGATGTTCGATATGGGACAGGGTAGTGGCGCAGAAAACATGG
This sequence comes from uncultured Nitrosomonas sp., assembly GCF_902826915.1. Lineage (GTDB taxonomy): Bacteria > Pseudomonadota > Gammaproteobacteria > Burkholderiales > Nitrosomonadaceae > Nitrosomonas. Next base: position 211 of record NZ_CADEGP010000028.1, on the reverse strand, counting down.
CGCTGACTGTGAATAATATGCCTGTCCACAATCATCTCGCCACAGCCACTTCGACTTCCACATCAGCCGTAGCACCGGGTGGTACCGCAACATCGACATTGAAAGCGGTGAATAGTGACGCTGACATAAAAACCGCGGCTGGAAATTCTCTGGCCAATAGAAGCGGCCTCGCAAATTCGGACAGTCCGATAAGTGGTAATCTTGCTCAACC
>NZ_CADEGP010000027.1 GCF_902826915.1 uncultured Nitrosomonas sp. | reverse complement strand
CAGGCTACACCGCTTTCTCCTCACTTGTCATACACCAGAAATAATCATAGCTCCTTCGCACACATCAGGCGCTAAACTGAGTTAGTAAGCATAACTTTAAATCCAAACCAATAACGTTATTTGTATGTGATTTTCCGAAATTGAAGTTTGAATAGCTATTTTCTATTCTTTTAGTAGTAGATGCTGCTGTAATGGGGCATGTACTTGTGTCGTTGGTTTGAACTTCAAATTAATTCGAATATTAAATGAGACCTTTGTAAACGTTGCATTTCAAACTTGAAGCCACCTTTTGGTTTAGATTTCTGAAAAAATAGTTCATGTTCTGATGAAATCTCTTGCTTAGGTTAAAATACGTGCTGTTTTTTGCTCGGCATGATTTGTCACAAAATGAAACTTCACCCTCAAATATTTATAAGTCACAAAAAAGGATTTTTCTATGAAATACCAGACCGATGATTTGCGCATTATCGGCGTTCACGAGCTTACTCCACCAGTAGAGCTTCATCGCGAATACCCCATGACGGAAATAGCAACTGAAACCGTTTACGCAGGGCGGCAGGCGACGCATCAGATTTTGCATGGTGAGGATGATCGGCTGCTGGTCGTTGTCGGCCCCTGTTCTATTCACGATGTCGATGCAGCGTTGGAATATGCAGCGCGTTTAAAGCATTTGCGCGAGGTACTGAAGCAGCAGTTACATGTCGTGATGCGAGTGTATTTCGAAAAGCCACGCACAACCATCGGTTGGAAAGGGTTAATCAATGACCCTGATCTGGATAATAGCTTTCATATCAACAAGGGACTTAGGATGGCGCGCCGCTTATTGTTGGATTTAAACACGATTGGCATGCCTGCAGCAACCGAGTATCTTGATCTTATCAGCCCGCAATATTTATCCGATCTGATCAGTTGGGCAGCCATTGGCGCACGCACCACCGAAAGTCAGGGGCATCGCGAATTGGCTTCCGGTGTATCCTGTCCGATTGGTTTTAAAAATGGCACACATGGTAATTTGAATATTGCAATTGATGCAATCAGCGCGGCTTCTCGTCCGCATCATTTTCTTTCGGTTACCAAAGAAGGGCACACAGCTATTTTTGCTACCAAGGGCAATGAAGACTGTCATATTATCCTGCGCGGTGGACGTAAACCAAATTATGATGCAGATAGTCTTGCTTCTGCAGTGGAAGAGTTACAAAAAGCCAAGTTACCCCCACAATTAATGATTGACTTCAGTCACGCTAATAGTCACAAAGATTTCCATCGCCAAACAGAAGTGGCAACTAATGTGTCAGGGCAAATTGCAGATGGGAACCGTGCTATTTGCGGTGTGATGATCGAGAGTCATTTGGTTGAAGGCTACCAAAAAGTGGATGGCAAGAAACGCGAAGAATTAGTTTATGGGCAAAGTATTACGGATGGTTGCATCGGTTTTGATACGACCGAACAAGTGCTGCATCAGCTTGCCGCAGCGGTAGAAACGCGCAGAAAATAATTGTTTATAGCCTGCGGTGTTATGGCAAACAACTAGCGTTGACTATCTGCTTTTTAGGTGCGACTCAATGATATGGATTTTCAATTCATCACTTCAAAGCCCACATCAACAATAGCTGCTTTAATTTGGTCGACATTAATATTGTTCGAGTCATATTGGATGCTCGCTTGCGCAGGTTCGAGGGTTACTTCCGCTTGGATTATTCCTGACAGGTTATTGAGAACTGTTTTGACACTGTTAACACAACCCATGCAGGTCATGCCTTTTATTATGATAGTGGCAGTTTGCATCGTATTCACCCTAATAAAGATTATTCATGATTGGTGTGCCAACGTTTCAATAGTAATGAATTGGCGACTACCGAAACAGAGCTCATAGCCATAGCGGCACCTGCAATGACCGGATTGAGCATGCCAATGGCCGCCAATGGAATTCCCAGCGTGTTGTAGATAAAGGCAAAAAATAGGTTCTGGCGGATTTTCCGAAGTGTGGCACGTGACAGAGAAATGGCATCAACGACACTCGTCAGATCATTGCGAATTAAAGTGATGTCGGCAGCTTCAATCGCGACATCCGAACCGGCACCAATGGCAAAACTAACATCCGCAGCAGCGAGCGCGGGTGCGTCATTAATACCATCGCCGACCATTGCCGTGAATTTTCCACTGGCTTTTATTTTTTCTACTTCTGCGGCTTTATCCTGCGGCGATACCTCAGCGCGAAATTGCGTAATGCCGGTACGCTTGGCAATTGTCTCTGCGGTTACAGTATTGTCGCCAGTTAACATAATGACTTCAATCCCCATGGACTGCAACTGTTTGATTGCTTCAAGGGAGGTGCAGCGCAGTTGATCTGCAATAGCCAAATAACCAAGCACTTTACCAGCGTCTTGAGTAACGGAGGCAACACCAATAACGGTTTTTCCTTCGGTTTGCAAGCTACAGATTTGTTGCTCATCAATGGCGATGTCGTGCTGTTCTAGAAATTTTGGAGAGCCGAGCAGATATTTTGTATCATGTAATTGAGCTGTAATGCCGCTGCCCGTAATCGCAGTAAAATTATTGATTGGTTGAATCTGCAAATTTTCTTTTTGTGCACAATCAAGCACAGCCCGTGCCAGTGGGTGTTCGGAGCCTTGTTCCAGGGAAGCTGCAATTTGCAGCAAATCATGCTTGCTAACGGATTCCGACGCTACGATGTCGGTAACTTCAGGTTTGCCTTCGGTAAGGGTACCGGTTTTGTCGATAATGAGGGTTTGAATTTTCTCGGCATGCTCTAATGCTGTTGCATTTTTCACCAAGACGCCAATCTGCGCACCACGTCCCGTGCCAACCATAATGGCAGTCGGCGTTGCTAAACCCAATGCGCATGGACAAGCGATGACCAAGACTGCGACTGCATTGATAAGAGCCGTCACAAAGCTGCCAGTTAACCACCAAGTTATTCCCATAGTTACGATGCTGATCATGACGACAACAGGTACAAAAATTCCTGAGATAGTATCGGCCATGCGTTGTATCGGTGCTTTGGATCCTTGAGCTTCTTCGACCAGATGGATGATTGCGGCGAGTTGGGTCTGTGTGCCGACACTGGTTGCGCGACATTTAAGCAAGCCTTGCTGATTCATCGTGGCGGCAAAGACTTTTGCGCCAACCTGCTTGTCAACGGGCAAACTTTCGCCAGTTAGCATGGATTCGTTAATGCTGGAAGACCCTTCGATCACAACCCCATCGACGGGTAAGTTTTCACCGGGGCGTACAATAAAGATATCATTGACCTGCAAGCTGCTTGCAGGTACTTCGAAGATCTCTCCGTTACGCTCAATACGAGCTGTTTTAGGCTGCAACTTGATCAATGCCTCGATGGCTTCAGATGTATTTCCTTTGGCGCGCGCTTCCATTAATTTACCCAGTACAACAAGGGTGATTATGGCCGCACTGGCTTCAAAATAAACATGTTGATCCAATCTAAATAGGGTGACTGCAGCACTAAAGAAATAAGCCATGCTAGTGCCTAACGCCACCAATACATCCATATTGGCGCCGCCGCTACGCAGGGAATGCCAGGCACCAATATAAAAACGGCGTCCAATCCAGAACTGTACCGGAGTAGCCAATAGCCATTGCAGTTCATGTGGAAGCATATCCATCTCATGACCTGTGAACATAGCGCCCATTTGAAGCACTAATGGCAATGTGAGGATGGCTGAAATCCAGAATAAGCGTAATTCAGCTTGATAGGCAGTTTGGCGTCGTGCTTTTTCTTCGGCATGGCCGAAGTCACTGATTTCATTGGCTTCATAACCAGCTTTGATGATCGCATCAATTAAGTTGTCGATAGTTACCAAGCCTGGGATGAAATTGACTTTGGCGGTTTCTGTTGCGACATTGACAGTGGCTGTGACGCCGGGCAGTTTGTGCAATGCCTTCTCAATATGCCCGGCACAGGCTGTGCAGGTCATTTTGTGCAATTGTAGCTGCACCGATCTTGGCGCGATATGAAAACCGGCATGCTCAATAGTATTAATCAGCGTGCCTGCATTTACTTGGTTTGCATCATAATTCACATGTGCTTTTTCATTGGCAAAATTGACTGAGGCTTGAACGCCCGAGAGTTTATTTAGATTCTTCTCTATACGCGCGGCGCAGGCAGCACATGTCATGCCTTCGATAGGCAATTCAATTTGTCTGAGAGTGGATGTATTCAATATTTTTCCAGTGAGTTTGGCTATTGGCGATCTAGTACTAGTGTTCCGTCAACCCATTTCACTCTGTCTCCTTGCTGAAAGCTTGTTCCTTCAGGAAGTGCGATAATTGCTTGTTTGCCATCATCTAGTGTGATTCCGATCTGGTGCTGATGCCCGGTTCTTTCATGATTGCCGCCGATCACTTGTGGATGATCTGTGCCATGCGGATGAGAATAAGGAGTTTGGCGAATGATTTCCCGAGCGACAGTTCCGGCAACAATTCCACCTGCGATTGCATTCATACTAGATCCTTGTCCGATTTTATCGATGGAATTGATAATTCCACAGTTAGTGCACCCAGATGCTGTCGGCTGTCGGCGAATAGCTCCAGCGTCGGTACTTTTAATGCTGATACTGTTTCGTGGTGCGCTAATTGCTGTGCCAATTCGATGAATGGTTCTTGGCGGTTTGTTTAGATCCGGTGGGGTTTCTGGTAAAGATTGGGGCATCAGATTTTGAGCTCCCGGTGGCAATGGATAGTTATGCTGAATATTCGTTGCTTGTGGGAAGACAAAACTAGTATAGGATGCGCCAGCAACAAGACTCATCGCAATAACCAATACTTTTAAACCAGCAGCATGGTGTTTGTTTGACATCGCCAATCTCCTTCAAGATACAGATCACAATCAATTTACAATTTTTAGATTAAACGAGATCGGGATGGTTTCATTTTATTATGACTTCTGTCAGCACATAATGTTTGCTGACATGTGCATTGTCAACCTAATCTTTTGAGCTGTCCTTTTGCTCTGAAGCGGTTTGCTTAGATCCAGGTGAAGTGTCTGAATGAATTACCTGGTTACGCTTCTTGATCATTAATGCTGCGATGAATATTCCTACTTCATAGAGAAGGCACAAGGGTATCGCTAGCATAAATTGTGAAATAACATCAGGGGGGGTGAAAATAGCAGCAATGATAAATGCACCGACAATGACGTAAGGGCGTATTTCTTTGAGTTTCTCAATAGTGATTACGCCTGCTCTGACTAAAACAATGACAAAGACGGGTACTTCAAAGGTGACCCCAAAAGCCATGAACATGGACAAAACAAAACTTAGGTATTTGCTGATGTCTGTCATTACCGCCACACCTTCCGGTGCAAAATAAGTAATAAACTCAAATACCACCGGCAACGCGGCAAAATATGCGAATGCCATACCAGTAAAGAACAATAGACTGGTGCCAATAACTAACGGTAGCGCCATGCGTTTCTCGTTGGAATAGAGCCCAGGAGCAACGAAAGCCCATATTTGATATAAGGTATGCGGCAATGTAATGACAAAGGCCATCATCATAGCAACTTTCATGGGTACAAAAAAAGGTGTTGCTACATCCGTGGCAATCATTTGTCCCCCTTGTGGAAGTTTTTCCAGCAAGGGTTGTGCCAGCACGGTATACAGTTCCCGCGCAAAAAATGCACAGGGTATAAAGCCAATCAAGAGTACACCCAGAATACGTATTATCCGGGTACGTAATTCCACTAAATGAGATAGGAATGAGCCTTCAAGCATCGGTTTATATTAAAAGTTGTGGGACCAACAATGTGAAAAAGTGTCGATGAGTTTCCAATCAATACACTGCAGGTTACTATTTCTTTTTCTGTGCATCAGCAGTGCGCGAAGTTTGATTGTCGTCTAGTTCTGACTGCCGGGATTTTAACTGCGATTGAGGCGCAGCCATGTCTTTGGGTGATTCTTCCTCTGTCTGGGTATCATTCGTAATAGTAGTTTTCAGTTGTTCTACGCTTTGTTGAACTGAACTTTCAAGTGATTCTACTGTGTCTTGCACAGAGGATTGCATTTTCTTGAGTTCTTCCATGCGCATTTCATTATGAATATCAGTTCTGATACCATACATAAAATTACGACAACGCCCGTACAAATGGCCTATTGTTCGAGCAACAACTGGCAGCCGTTCAGGTCCAATCACGATCAATGCAATCATAGAAATAATCAGTAACTCCATGAAGCTAATATCAAACATGTTGCCTCATTGATAGAAATTGAATGAATAGAAGTTCGATCAAAACCAGACACAGTAGTTAATATACAATTGATTTTTAGGTTTTGGTTTGAGTTCTTTCCTTGAATTCTGCGTCGTCGGTCTGGCTATTAACACCCATTGGCTGCGATGCGTTGCTGCCCATTTCAGCGCCTGATTTATTGTCTTTCATGTCATTGGGAGCAGCTTCTTTGTTGGTAGTAACCTCTAAAACTGTCTGATTGGCGGATGATGTGGTTGGATTCCCGGTTTCCGAATCTTTCATTCCTTCTTTGAAGCCTTTCAGGGCGCTTCCCAAATCACCACCCAGATTACGTAATTTCTTTGTTCCGAATACCAGAACGACAATAGCCAGTACAATAATCCAATGCCAAATACTAAATGCACCCATTGCTTCCTCCTATTAAATGGAACGGAACTGGTTCAACCTGAGTGAATCATTCCAGGCAAACGATCCCGACCACCGATGATATGGAAATGTAAATGAAATATTTCTTGCCCGCCTACCGGGCCAGTATTAATGATAGTGCGGAAACCATTTTCACATCCCCGATCTTTTGCTAGTTGTGGAGCTAATAATAGCATTTTTCCAAGCAAACTCTGATGAATGTCTTGAACATCACTGAGCGAATCTATATGCCGTTTGGGAATTAATAAGAAATGGATAGGAGCAGCAGGTTTTATGTCATTAAAGGCAAGAAGATTTTCGTCTTCGTAGATTTTATCGGAAGGTATTTCTCTTCTTACAATTTTGCAGAAAATACAATTTTCCATAATTTAATCCGATGTTCTTGAAGCTTTTTCTTGTATGCCCGATACGCCTTCACGCCTTTCCAATTCTTTTAATACATCGTCGGGTGAGAGTTTGTGGAAAGAGAGTAGTATCATACAATGAAACCATAAATCTGCGGTTTCATAAATAATCTGATCAGTATTGCCATCCTTAGATGCAATGATAGTTTCAGCAGATTCCTCAGCAATTTTCTTGAGTATTTTATCTTGTCCGCCCTGAAACAGCTTAGCTACATAAGAGCTGTTTGTCTCAGCCAATTTGCGCGATTCAATAGTTTGTGCCAAGCGGCTAAGAATAGTTATGTCATTCATTTATTATAAATTTCATCAGGATCTTTGATAACAGGCGCATTAGAAATCCAGCTATTGCCTTCTAATTTCTGAAAGAAACAGCTGTGTCTGCCAGTGTGACAGGCGATTCCGCCGATTTGTTCTACAATAAGAAGTAATACATCTTCGTCACAATCAAGAAAAATATCTTTTATTTTCTGAATGTGACCAGATTCTTCGCCTTTATGCCAGAGTTTTTTGCGTGAACGTGACCAGTATACCGCTTCACCTTTTTCTACCGTCAACTTAAGTGCTTCTCGATTCATCCACGCAACCATAAGAACGGTGCCGCTCTCTACCTCTTGCGCAATGACTGGTATCAATCCATCCTCGGACCAGTTAATTCTGCTAAGCCAAATATCAGGAGGCATAAAATGTGCAATACTTATAATGTTAAATTTATCAAGTCTTTATAATTCTAACATTATAATCGTACTTCTATGCCATGCTGTGCCATATATTGTTTCGCTTGTTGCACGGTGAATTCGCCATAATGAAAAATGCTGGCTGCCAATACGGCATCTGCGTGTCCTTGTAGAATGCCAGCAACCAGATGATCTAGATTGCCGACGCCACCACTGGCGATCACGGGTATATCGATAGCATCGGATACTGCGCGGGTTAAAGAAAGGTCAAAGCCGCCACGTGTACCATCATTATCCATGCTAGTAAGTAAAATTTCACCGGCACCGAGAGATTGCATTTTTATGGCCCATTCCACAGCGTCAATGCCTGTTGCTTTGCGTCCTCCATGGCTGAAAACTTCCCAGCGAGGTGGATTGTCGGGCAAATTCACTTGTTTGGCGTCAATTGCCACTACGATACATTGAGCGCCGTAATGCTCGGTTGCATCAGCTATCAGTTGTGGATTTAGAATCGCCGATGTATTAATGCTTACTTTATCAGCGCCGGCATTTAGCAAGCGACGCACATCTTCAACCTGTCGTACGCCGCCACCAACTGTCAAAGGAATAAATACTTGCGTAGCGACATCTTCAATAATGTGTAGAATTAGGTCACGGTTATCCGAGCTGGCTGTAATATCTAGAAAAGTGAGTTCATCGGCACCTTGCTCATCATAGCGGCGCGAAATTTCCACCGGATCGCCTGCGTCACGCAGTTCAACGAAATTAACACCTTTAACCACACGTCCATTGGTTACATCCAAACATGGAATAATACGTTTTGCGAGACTCATCAGTGTAAAAAGTCGATTGTAGGTAAAGAAGTAAAATGCACGGTATTAATTTTTTAAAAGAGAGGGGGGGTTATGAGATGCCGTTATCTTTACTCAATTGGTCAGCCAAAACCTGAGCTTCCTTGAAATTCAGAGAGCCTTCGTAGATGGCGCGCCCAGTGATGGCTCCGATAATCCCTTCGGATTCAATTTCACACAGTTTCTGAACATCATTTATATTGGTAATGCCGCCGCTGGCAATGACCGGTATGGTGAGTTCTCTGGCTAATTCAATAGTTGCTTCAATGTTAATGCCGTTGAGCATGCCATCTCTGCCGATATCCGTGTAAATAATTGCTTCTACTCCATAACCTTCAAACTTTTTGGCTAAGTCAATGACGTCATGGCCGGTAATCTTGGACCAGCCATCAACCGCCACTTTGCCATCTCTTGCATCCAGTCCAGCCATAATCTGCCCCGGGAAGGCGTTACAGGCGTCTTGCAAGAAACCGGGTATTTTGATGGCTGCAGTGCCGATGATAATATAGGAGATGCCATCGTCAAGATAACGTTCGATTGTATCAAGATCGCGAATGCCACCGCCCAATTGAATCGGTATCTGGCCATCGAGAGACTGAACAATTTCAAGGATCGCGGCTTCATTCCTTGGCTTGCCGGCGAATGCGCCATTCAAGTCGACAAGATGGAGTCTACGTGCACCTTGGCTTAACCAATGCGCGGCCATTTCGCCAGGTTCTTTGGAAAACACTGTTGCATCTTCCATAACTCCTTGTTTCAGTCGTACACAGTGGCCGTCTTTAAGATCTATTGCAGGAATAATCAGCATAGCTTAATCAGAATTAATAATTGATTAAAAAGGTCAGTTTACTACATTTGATTTTAGAAATTCGGTGTCCATTTAGTAAAATTACTCAATAGAGTTAATCCCGCTGATTGACTTTTCTCTGGATGAAACTGTACCGCGAAAATATTATCTTGTGCAATGGCACAAGTAAATGGAAACGGATAATTGCTTTGCGCAGCGATTGATGCACCAACAGAGGTGTTGACATAATAACTGTGTACAAAATAAAAACGTGCATCTTCTGCAATACCTTCCCATAATGGATGTTTAATGGCTTGATAAACTTGATTCCACCCCATGTGAGGTACTTTGAGTTTCTGTCCTTTCGATGACGTCATGGCTGCAGCAGGGAAGTGCATGACTTTTCCCGGTAGAATGTTTAAGCCTTTGACATTTCCTTCTTCGCTTTCTTCAAATAGCATTTGTAAACCGAGGCAAATACCGAGGTAGGGTTTGTGAGTGGCCGCTTCTATTACGGCTTCTCGTATCCCGCGGGCCTCAAGTTCATGGATGCAGTTACGCATCGCGCCTTGTCCGGGCACTACGACACGTTTCGCTTTTCGCACGATATCCGGATCGCCCGTTACTGTAACCGATAAACTAGGTGCAACATGTTCTAATGCTTTGTGAACGGAACGCAGATTTCCCATTCCATAATCTACAATTGCGATATCAGTCATACAATGATTTAGTTGAAAAAATTGCTTACAAAGTGCCTTTGGTGGATGGGATAATTCCGACCGCTGTTGGGTCAAGCTCAATGGCCATACGTAATGCCCGTCCGAACGCTTTAAATGCAGTTTCAGCCTGGTGATGCGCATTTCTTCCAGATATATTGTCGATATGCAAAGTTATCAAGGCATGATTCACTAGTCCTTGGAAAAATTCATGAATCAGATCGACATCAAAATCACCAATATGTGCACGGGTAAAATCAACATTAAATACCAACCCTGGCCGACCTGATAAATCCACTACTACGCGTGTTAACGCCTCATCAAGTGGCACATAGGCGTGACCATAGCGGCGCAACCCTTTTTTATCTCCTACTACTTTTGTCAGTGCCTGGCCTAAAGTAATACCGATATCTTCAACAGTATGATGTGCATCAATATGTAAATCGCCTTTAGCGACCACTTCAAGGTCGATCATGCCGTGACGAGCAATTTGATCAAGCATATGATCGAGAAATGGCACCCCGGTTTCCAGAGTAGATTTGCCTGTTCCATCCAAATTCAGATTAATGTTGATCTGAGTTTCTAGTGTGTTACGAATAACTTGTACTCTGCGCATAGGGAGAAAACTTGAGTAAGATAACGAATTTAAAGTTGATTTTAAACTGTTTTACTCAGTATAGTTTGTAATGTTGAACAAAACTGAGAATTTTCATCCGGTGTACCTATAGTTACACGTAAACAGTTTTCTAATAAAGGATGAGTGCCATCTAAATTTTTGATTAATATTTTGTGTTGTTTTAGTGCTTGAAAAATTTGAGTGGCGGCATGGATTCGAAACAAAATAAAATTAGCTTTCGAAGGATACACCTTAACATTTTCTATGGTAGAGAGAAAAGTACTCATTTTTGTGCGTTCTAATTTGATGGCTTGTGCTTGTTCCGCTAAAACTAAAGTATGGTGTAATACTTTTTCTGCGATTATTTGCGTCATTATGCCAATGTTATAAGGTAAACGCATCTTTTCCAGTTGTATCAACCACTCAGATCTTCCCAGTAATAATCCTAGTCTTAAGCCTGCTAGCCCTGATTTGGATAACGTACGCATCAATAATAAATTGGGATAATGGTTTAATTCATTGATAAAGCTTACGTCAGCAAAAGCTTGATAGGCTTCGTCAATTACTACAATGCCAGAAGTAGTCTGTAGTATGCTTATGATCTCTGCATAATCAAAAAGATTCCCTGTTGGATTATTAGGGTAAGCCAGAAAAATGACAGCAGGTTTATATTTAACAATCGCAGCCAACATAGCATCCATATCTAACGAGAAGTCCTGTTTTAATGGCACTCCAACATATTGAATATTTGCGAATGTAGCGATCATCCGGAACATCACAAATGAAGGTTCCACGCTGATTAATACTGCATCGGGCTTGGCGACTGCCATCGCAATAATTTGAATGATTTCATCTGATCCATTGCCAAGCAGAATATCGATGTCATCGGAAATCGCCAGAGTCTGACGTAATTTTTCTTTAAGCAAAGCTGCACTAGCATCGGGATAACGATTTACTGGTGCATTTGCTGCCAGTTGTGCAATCTCGTCACGTAGTTCCGCCGATAATGGGTATGGGTTTTCCATCGCATCCAATTTAATCATGCCCGCAGCTGGTGGAACATGATAAGCGGAGAGTGCAAGGATTTCCGGTCGGATAATATGTTCGGGAAGATGTGAATTACTCATGGGTGCCTATTTTAACTCAATCTAACGGCAAGATGTGGGAACAACGCGGAATGCAGACAGATCGTTTTTTTAAACGATCAGGTTCTGCATTGGTTTGTGAAACTCACTTTGATATTTACTTAATCGGTTTGGTGCAATTAATGCTTATAACTCATTTATTTCTGTGCTTTTCTCTTGTGATAAGACGTCAATATAAGAGCAATCATTAGCCGTTCTTTATCGGATTTTCATAACAAGCGGCTCATATCTCTAGTATTAAACCCGATAAGCGGTTCTGTAAATTTTTTTCCAAAAGAGATGACCTTGAATAATTCGCCCATTTCAGCAGGGTTGACCAGTTTCTGCAATTGATTGGATTGTGGCAGGTAGCGAATAGTATCTTCAGCGGATGTTTGTGCAAGAATTTTGGTAATGCCAGAATTGATCAGAAAAGAAGCTTGAGTTGTGTAACCCAGAAGTGCCAGACCACTATCAACCGCTGCATGTGTGATTGCACTAAAATCAACGTGACTGGTGATATCTTGCAGGCCGGGGAGATAAAATGGATCGTCATGGGCGTGGTGGCGGTAATGGCACATTAATGTGCCTTGGTTGCGCTGTGGGTGATAGTATTCATTACGTCCGAATCCATAGTCGATCAATAGAATAACGCCGTGGTGAAGACATTTTGCTAGGCTGCGCATAAAACCGGCGGCGGCAAGATTAAATTCGCTAACATATTCAAAGTCTGAATGGCTGTCTGGGTTAATTTGTGGCGTTATTTGACTGGAAATTGCATAAAGATCGGTATTCTGTAAGGGGCGATCTTGCCAAGCGAGTTGATTGTTTTGCCAGACTACGCCACGTTCGAATATGACACCATCATGCCAAGCGACCAAATGCACCGGCATTGCATCCAGTACTTCGTTGGCAAGTATAACGCCATTAAATTGATCGGGTAACTGATCCAGCCATTCCACACGATGCATGAGGTGAGGTATCTTGCTAGCAAGAAGCATTTGTTGTCGCTGGCGCAGTTCAGCGCTTACTTCCAGAATCAAATATTTTTCCGGTAACTCAGCGGCTTTTTCCAGTTCAATTAATATATCGAGTGCTAGCTTGCCTGATCCTGCGCCGAACTCAAGAATTTCAGCATGTTTAAGATGTTGAGAAATTTGCAATAACTGTAGTGCCAGTGTGCGACCAAATAGCGGAGAAATTTCTGGCGCAGTGACAAAATCCCCGGCACTGCCTAATTTAGTCGCGCCACTGCTGTAGTAGCCCATACCAGGTGCATACAGCGCCAGATTCATAAATCGTTCGAAGGAAATCCAACTGCCTGAAGCAAGAATCTGTTCTTTGATCAGTGACAATACTGAGTGGCTGTGAGCCAATGCGATTTCATTGGGAGATGGAAAGGCGGTATGTAAAGACATAAGCAAGAAAGTTTCTTTGTGGTAAATTGCAAAAGCAAATAGTTTAGCAGTACTTTGAGGGAGGTGTATGTGCGGGAGAAAGTGATTTTGGTTACCGGAGGGGCGAAGAGGGTAGGTGCTGCCATTTGCCGCAGGTTACATGCACAGGGTGCAAGATTGATTGTGCATTATCGGTCATCATTCGAAGAAGCCAAGCTATTACACGATGAATTGAATCAAGAGCGCGCTGGTTCAGTAGCTTTGGTGCAGGCCAATTTGCTAGATATTGCAATATTCTCCGAATTGGTAAAAAAAGTAGTTAATCGTTTTGGGCAACTGGATGTGCTGATTAACAATGCTTCAAGCTTTTTTCCAACCCTGCTCTCTCAATGCACATTGGAAGATTGGAATGATCTTGTCGGCAGTAATCTTCAGGCGCCTCTTTTCTTGACCCAAGCAGTAGCGCCATATTTAAAAGAGCGGCGGGGTTGTGTTGTGAACATTGTGGATATTCATGCCGAGCGACCGTTGAAGAATTATGTGATTTATAATGCTGCCAAAGGTGGGTTGTTGGCGCTGACCAAGTCGCTGGCGGTGGAAATGGCACCCGAGGTGCGAGTTAATGGGGTTTCTCCAGGGCCGATTTTATGGCCGCAAGATGGTGAATGGGCGGATGAAGCAGCGCGCCAACAGATAATTGCCAGCACCTTGCTCAAACGCTGTGGTGAGCCGGATGACATTGCCAAAACCGTACAGTTTTTAATTGCTGATGCGCCTTATATTACCGGGCAAATTATTGCAGTGGATGGCGGACGCAGTATCTACCTATAGTTCATAAAATGAACTGCAAGTTTAGCCGGTACAATTCAAACTTTTTCTATCACAGTGCTTAATAATTGTATTTCCCATATCGGATGTTAATAACTTTAACGCTCTTTAGCGTTATCTCAGATGAGCTGACTTGTCCCAAAGGTTTTCATGGGTTATATCATTCTGGCGTTGAGACTATTGTATAATCCCGTTCCAACAATTCTTAGAGCGGCTTTGCCTGATTCCAGTAGTAGTAAAGTAGTCGTACAAAATTACGCATCATGCAATTATCCCAATTATTTGTTCTGCCACAATGAATAAAGCCCATCCACTGGCATGGCGTGCTGCACTGACATCTATTCCATATCATTACCGCGTTTGGTTGCAGGATAGTGGATCTTTGACGCGTCGCATCCAGGATCGTTGCGTGAAGTTTTGTGTCAAGCGTGTTGTTCAGTCGCTTGGCAGGATTTATGGGGGGGAGCAGAGAGTGATGGGGTTGCGTGCCGGTGAATGGGCGATGGTGCGCGAAGTGTACCTCTATTGTGGCAACACGCCAGTGGTGTTTGCGCATTCGGTGGTGGCGCATAAAGACCTGCGCGGAGCATGGCGAGGATTGAGTGGTCTGGGTAATAAATCTTTAGGGACAGTGTTATTTACCAATCCTAAAATCAAACGTACACCGCTGGAATTTAAAAAAATAAGCCGCAGTCATTTTTTGTATGATCGAGCTTGTGCCTGTTTGCCAGAAAAACCCTATAATCTATGGGCAAGGCGCTCGTTGTTTACGTTGCACGGTCAGTCGATTTTAGTGACGGAGGTTTTTTTGCCAGCTATTTTGGATTTGCCATTGTGAATATTGCGGATCGAATTAAAACTTATGCACAATTGATGCGACTCGACAAACCGATTGGAATTTTGCTGTTGCTGTGGCCGATGCTGTGGGGGCTATGGTTTGCAGCAAGGGGGTTACCCGATTGGCATATTTTGTTTGTTTTTGTTCTGGGTACTGTGCTGATGCGCTCGGCGGGTTGTGTTATCAATGATTTTGCTGATCGTGAAATTGACCTGCATGTCGAACGTACCAAGAATCGCCCGATGGCGACAGGCCACGTCAGTTCCAAAGAAGCTTTGGTGCTGACGGCAGGATTAAGCTTATGCGCGTTCATGCTGATTTTGCCTTTGAATCAACTCACTATCCTACTGTCTGTGCCGGCTCTCTTTTTGGCCGGATCATATCCGTTTACTAAACGTTTTTTTGCAATGCCGCAGGCTTATCTAGGAATCGCATTCAGCTTTGGTATTCCAATGGCTTTTGCGGCGCAAATGGATAGCCTGCCTCCGCTTGTCGGAATCTTGATGCTGGCCAATCTATTTTGGGTAATTGCCTATGACACGGCGTACGCGATGGTCGATAAGTCGGATGATTTGAGAATAGGAATTAAGACCTCGGCGATTACTTTTGGTCAGTTTGATGTGCTGGGAGTGATGGGGTGCCATGTCTGTTTTGTTGCAATTATGGCTGTGATCGGTCAGTGGCAACAGATGAACCTAGCGTACTATGCTGGATTACTGATTGCAGCGGGGTTGATTGCCTACCAATACACGTTGATTCGTAGCCGCGAACGAGCATTGTGTTTTAGGGCATTCTTGCACAATAATTGGGTCGGCATGGTTGTGTTTGTCGGAATCGTACTCGACTTCTTGATTTTTCAGCATTAAGGATTTCTTATGCAATATAAAGACTTGCGCGATTTTCTGGCGCAACTGGAAGTAATGGGCGAACTGAAACGTATTCAAATGGAAATTGACCCCGTGTTGGAAATGACGGAAATCTGCGACCGTACCCTGAAAGCGCAAGGTCCAGCAATCCTCTTTGAACATCCCAAAGGGCATAGCATGCCGGTGCTGGGCAATTTATTCGGCACACCAAAGCGGGTTGCGCTCGGCATGGGGCAGGGATCAGTCGAGGCGTTGCGTGAAGTAGGTAAGTTATTAGCTTACTTAAAAGAACCTGATCCACCAAAAGGTTTGAAAGATGCCTGGGATAAACTGCCGGTACTCAGGCAAGTGCTGAATATGGCGCCAAAAGAATTGAGTAGCGCGCCGTGTCAGGAAATTGTGTGGGAGGGTAATGATGTTGATCTGAGTCGAATACCGATTCAAACCTGCTGGCCGGGCGATGTCGCGCCGCTCATTACCTGGGGTCTGACGGTGACCCGGGGGCCGAATAAAATACGACAGAATCTAGGCATTTATCGTCAGCAGATCATTGGTCGCAACAAAGTCATCATGCGCTGGCTGGCGCACCGGGGAGGCGCCCTGGATTATCGTGAATTCAGCATGCTGTATCCGGATAAATCCTATCCCTTAGCCGTAGCTTTAGGTGCCGATCCTGCAACCATTTTAGGTGCGGTAACGCCTGTGCCGGATACCTTAAGCGAATATCAATTCGCTGGATTATTGCGCGGTGCTAAAACCGAAGTGATTAAATGTGTCGGCAATACTTTGCAGGTGCCTGCTACGGCAGAAATTGTACTGGAAGGCGCGATTCATCCCGGCGAGATCGCTTTGGAAGGCCCTTACGGTGATCATACCGGTTACTATAACGAACAGGAAACTTTTCCGGTATTCACTATCGATCGCATCACGATGCGGCGCAATCCGATATATCACTCCACATATACCGGAAAACCACCCGATGAACCCGCGATTCTTGGTGTGGCATTGAATGAGGTATTCGTGCCGTTATTGCAAAAACAATTCCCGGAAATTACCGATTTTTACCTGCCACCTGAAGGGTGCTCATATCGCATGGCGGTTGTCAGTATGAAAAAGCAATATGCAGGGCATAGCAAGCGCGTGATGTTTGGTATCTGGAGCTTTTTGCGTCAGTTTATGTATACCAAATTCATTATTGTCACCGACGAAGATATTAACGTGCGTGATTGGAAAGAAGTGATATGGGCGATTACCACTCGGGTTGATCCTGTGCGCGATACTTTGCTGGTTGAAAATACCCCGATCGATTATTTGGATTTTGCCAGCCCGATCTCGGGGTTAGGCGGTAAGATGGGGTTGGATGCGACGAATAAATTTCCTGGCGAGACAAACCGGGAGTGGGGTGTGCCGATTGTGATGGATGTTGCGACCAAGAAGCGAGTTGATATGATATGGCAAGAACTGGGAATTTGATTTGCTGTGAAAAAATTGACAAATCATTCTGTCATTGACCGTGAGCATGTATTTCTGGCGATTGCCCGAAATGCACATAAAGGATATTGGTTGCAACTGTAGATAATAGTTGCGTTGACAATTTTTGTATCATTTTTGCGATTGTATTTGAAAGAATTGCTGAAACTGAATTATTTGTAGGTTGTGCTGTGCAAGGCTAAGGTGGTTTATTTTGGGTTTCATGAATCATAATTGCGATTTGACTATCTCGCTGAATTATTATTCTGTTTTTTGATGGATTACCTGTTAAAAGAAATAGTACAATGCCCAGTAATTCAAGTAACCATTTTTGCTAAATATTGAGATGATTCTGGTGCATGAGTCAAGACAAAAGGAAAAACGAGCAATTGAATCAACTCCACCAGGATTTCCTAAACTAACAGCAGAATGATGAGACGAATTATTCGAAGCATACTTTTTCTGATTTTGCTTAGTTTGCCGCTGACGTGTTGGAGTAATGAATTATCCGTCGTCAAATTAGAAAGCGAACAAAAAACGATCATAAAACCGCAGAAAAAACCGGTATTGATTGAAGCTGACAAAATTACTGGCTATTACAAGCAGGAAATTGAAGCGACTGGAAATGCAGAATTGCATCACGGTGATAATGTTCTCACTGCAGACCGAATGAAATATTATCAGCAAACGGAAGATGCTGAAGTTGAAGGTAATGTGCGCCTGGAACGGCCTACTGATATCCTGCAAGGCCAACAACTTGAAATTAATCTGCAGACCGAAGTGGGTCATTTAACCGAACCCCGTTATTCAATGAAAGAAGGTAAGGGGCGTGGTGCAGGTGATATTTTGTTGTTCGAAGGTAAAGATAATTACCGGATTAAAGATACCAATTATACTGCTTGCCCGGAAGGGAACCATGATTGGTATCTGCGCGCCAAAGAACTAAAGATTGATAACAAGAAAGAGGTCGGTACTGCACGGCATGTTAGTGTGGTATTTAAAGATGTGCCAATTTTGTATTCACCCTGGTTAGATTTTTCCTATAGCGGTAAACGTAAAACCGGCTTACTGGCGCCTGTTGCGGGCTATAACGTCAGAACCGGCTTTGATGTAGGTTTGCCAGTTTATCTGAATATTGCGCCGAATATTGATGCCACAGTAACACCACGAATTATGACCGAGCGTGGTTTTCTGCTAAGTAATGAATTTCGGTATATCGGCAATAACAATTTGAATGGGCATGTGTTGTTTGATATTTTGCCGCAGGACATTGACAGAAATCGAACCCGCTGGGGTGTTTTATTTACACACACGCAGAATCTTGGAAAAGGCTGGCAGGGTTTTATGAATTACAACGCGGTTTCGGATGATCGTTATTTTCGTGAGCTGACACCCAATTTGGCGCAGACCAGTTTGGTTAACTTGTCACAACAGGGCGGGGTTAACTATAACGGTAGATTGGGAACAGATGGTGTTCTGAATTTTACTGGATTTGCGCAACGGTTTCAGACCATTCAAGATCCCTTTGCGTTAATTGTGTCGCCTTATGAGAGGCTACCGCATTTTGCTGTGAATGCGGCTAAGTATAATGTTGGCAAACTGGATTTTGAGCTGCAAAGTAGCTGGACGAATTTTTATCACCCAACCCTTGTCGACGGAAATCGTTCCATTTTTTATCCTAGCGTCAGCGCGCCACTACGTAATGAATATGGCTATATCACGCCCAAGTTTGGCCTGCATTACACGCATTACAATCTAGCTGCGCCAGTGGATACCAAAGGTGAAAACGTGGATCGCATGGTTCCTATTGTGAGTTTGGATAGTGGGATTGCATTTGATCGTCAATTCAATTTGGGCGACAGGAATATGATTCAAACGCTTGAGCCGCGTTTATTCTATGTTTATGCACCATACCGCAATCAAGATTATTTGCCGAATTTTGATTCGGCAATCAATGACTTCAGTTTTGCGCAGATATTGACTGAAAATAGATTCAGCGGTGGCGATCGTATTAACGACGCTAACCGGGCTGTAGCAGCACTTACATCACGTTTTGTTGATAAAGAGACAGGCGTCGAATTTTTGCGGCTGGCTGTCGGTCAGATGGTGAACTTCACTGATCCCAGAATTCAGTTATTGCCGCCGCAGGTGACTAGTGGAAAATCAGATTTTATTGCTGCAATATCAGGACGCTTAACACAGGATATCAGTACGGATTCCAATATTCAGATAGATCAATCCGGAGGAATCGTTGAAAAGGTCCGCAGCGGTGTTAGCTATCAACCGGAGCCTGGGAAGGTATTGAATTTTGGTTATCGTTTTACACGTGATGTACGTGAACAAGTCGATACGTCGATTGAACAGGTTGATACGTCGGTACAGTGGCCGATTTATGGAGGTTGGCGTGGTGTTTCACGGGTCAATTACTCGTTAAACGACGATAAAATTTTGGCGGGCTTGGCGGGACTTGAATACAGTTCTTGCTGCTGGGCTTTAAGGGTTGTGTTGCAACGACTGACGACGGCAACACAAACAACAACTACAGCATTCTTTCTGCAGCTGGAGCTTAAAGGATTGATGGGACTTGGTAACAATCCGCTGCAAGTGTTACAACAGACAATTCCTGGATACACCAGCGTTCACTAATTATTGTTTTGCATATCGCATTCATCACGTATCATCATTCTATGCTTCAAAGAAAAGATTTTTGGATACTTCTGATACTGTTTGTTTTTTTACCAGCCCAAATTACCGCACAAGAATTGGCGTTTGCTCCGGTAGCTAAACCGATTAATCATATCGTTGCTGTTGTAAATGAAGACGCCATTACTCGACATGAGCTTGATGAAGCAATAAAAACAGCTATCGGCCGGATGCAGCAACAAGGGATGCAAATACCGGATCAACATACTTTAGAAGAGCAGGTGCTGGAGTCCATTATTACAAAACGCATACAGATTCAACATGCCCAGGAAGTCGGTTTATCGGTCGCTGAAACTGAATTAGATGAAACTATTAACCGCATCGCCGCAGATAACCAACTAACTTTACCTGAATTTCATGCTGTGCTGGAGAATGATGGTATCAGCTATAACAAGTTTCGCGAAGAAATCCGGGAAGAAATGATTATAGCGCGACTTAAAGAGCGTGAAGTTAACCATCAGGTCAATGTTACTGAAGGAGAGGTGGATAATTTTCTGCAGACGCAGAAAGCATCAGCGGAGGGCGATGATGAATATCGACTCGGGCATATTTTAATCCTGGTGCCGGAAAATATGAACTCAGATCAGATCCAGCAAAGAGCAGAACGTGCTGAGATGGCGTTGACAAAACTGAGAGAAGGTATTGAATTTTCTCAGGTAGTTGCGGAATTTTCTGATGCAGCGGATGCAAAGAATGGTGGCATCATAGAATGGCGTCCCATTTCTCAAATGGGGCCGGATTTTGCTCAAATGCTAGAAACGCTGCAACCAGGTGATATGACATCCATCGTGCAAAGCCCGAACGGTTTTCATATCTTCAAATTACTGGGCAGGCGTACTCAAGAAACGCCGACAGTCATTATAGACCAAACGCATGCACGCCATATATTAATAAAAATTAATGAATTGATTTCTGAAAGTGATGGGAAGCTGAAGATTCTCGCGCTTAAAGAACGATTAGATAGAGGGGAGAGTTTTGAAGAAGTGGCCAAGCTCTATTCCGAGGATGCTAGCGCATCGTCCGGTGGCGATCTTGGTTGGCTCTCGCCTGGTGATACCGTGCCGGATTTCGAGCGTGTGATGAACGCGCTTTTGCCGGGTGAAATCAGCGATCCGGTAAGATCTCAATTTGGCTGGCATATAATTCAAGTTATGGAGCGTCGTACGCAGGATATCAGTCTTGACCGGCACAGACAATCGGCACGCCAAGCGATACGAACTCGCAAGTCTGACGTGGTTATTCAGGATTGGTTACAGCAATTGCGTGATCAAGCCTATGTAGAATATCGTCTGGATCAGGAATTATGAATCACAAATTGATTCCAACATTAGCGCTGACTGCAGGAGAGCCAGCAGGAATCGGTCCTGATTTATGTGTACAACTTGCACAACAGCCATTGTCATGCAAGCTGATGGTAATTGCAGATGGCGATGTATTACTGGAGCGTGCAAAACAACTTGGACTTCCCTTAAATCTGATTGATGTTTCTACGATTTCTCCGGTTCAACACGCTGCGGGAAGTTTGCAGATTTTGCATATTCCAGTTGCGGAACCGGTAATAGCAGGGAAGCTCAACCCGGCGAACGCACAGTATGTCTTGACTACGTTGGGTCGGGCTGTTGAGGCCTGTGAATCAGGACAAATTAACGGCATGGTGACTGCGCCGGTGCATAAAGGAGTAATTAATGATGCCGGTTTTCCTTTTACCGGCCATACGGAATACTTGTCGGAATTGATGCATAGCCCGGTTGTTATGATGTTGGTGGGCGGGGATATGCGGGTCACGCTGGCGACAACTCATTTGCCGCTCAAAGACGTGGCAAAGGCGATTACAATAGATAGCATTGAAAGTAAATTGCGCATTATTCAGCATGATTTAATTTCCCGCTTCATGCTCGAGAAGCCGCGCATCGCAGTCGCGGGACTCAATCCGCATGCGGGTGAATCTGGTCATCTGGGACGCGAAGAAATTGATATCATTATTCCCGTTGTGAATAAACTACGGGCTGAAGGCATGCAATTAACCGGCCCTATTCCTGCGGATACGTTATTCAGCCCCGCACAACTTAGGCAATATGATTGTATTTTCACCATGTACCACGATCAGGGCTTGCCTGTTCTAAAGCATGCCAGTTTTGGCGGCGGTGTAAACATTACATTAGGATTGCCGATTATTCGAACCTCCGTTGATCATGGTACTGCTCTGGAACTGGCTGCAACCGGAAAGGCAAATGCGGGAAGTCTATTGACAGCCATTAACATGGCAGCACAACTTGCTAATAACCAAGTAGCTTTTCGTGATCATGCGACATAATCCTCGGAAGCGTTTTGGTCAGAATTTTCTCTTTGATCAGTACATTATATCGCAAATTATCACTGAATTTTATCCGCAAAAAGATGATCGTATCATTGAAATAGGACCAGGTTTGGGGGCGTTGACACGGCCTCTATTGCAAGTGATTGATCATTTGGATGTGGTAGAAATCGACCGTGACATTGTGGACAGGTTGAACAATGAATTCTCGCATGAAAAACTGACTGTTCATGCAGCTGATGCATTGAAGTTTGATTTTTCTATTTTTGGCAGCCAATTACGCATTATCGGCAATCTGCCTTATAACATTTCTACGCCGTTATTGTTTTACCTGAGTCAATTTTCTGACCATATTTTGGATATGCACTTCATGTTGCAGAAGGAAGTGGTGGAACGCATGGTGGGCGTGCCAGGGACATCCGATTATGGACGACTTTCCGTGATGTTGCAGTACCGATTCGACATGGAATATGTATTCGACGTGCCAGCGGAATCTTTCCGTCCGCAGCCGAAGGTTGAATCGGCTATTGTGCGTATGACTCCTCGGCCAGCGTCTTCGTTGGTGGTTGTTGATGAAACATTATTCTCACAAGTTGTGTTAGCTGCATTTTCGAAACGCCGTAAAACCCTGCGTAATGCACTGCAGCAATATCTAATTGCGGAGGATTTTTGCACGCTGGATATTGATTCTGGGTTACGCGCTGAAAATTTACCTGTAGAGAAGTTTGTTGCGATCGCCAATTTTTTAACCTGATTTATTTCAGTCGCTAGAATTATTTTGTTATTCTAGCGACAACAGACTTTTACAAAGTGAATTGGGCAAGTATCTGTTTGTGGCATGACGACACTAATTTCTGGAGGGAATGCATGATTCGCTATGGGTATATATTGCTTGTGCTATTTATACTGTTCTCGTTTTTTGCCTGCGCCAGCAAATCCAAAGAACTGAAGGCGGTCAATGCAACGGATAAAATACAGAATCCGACATCTTTTGAGCAATTGACCTTCAAATCAGAAGGGAAAACGGTTTTTGAGGATGAAGGGAAATTTATTTTGATTGAAGGAAGCAAATGCGCTCAGCGCAGCAATGGTGAAGAGACAGCCACCGTGCTTCAATGGCTCGAGCTACCTAGTTATGTGGATAGCGGCACGGTGATATTGAATGGTTGGGATCTGCGATTTTTGCATGGCGACCGCGAAATTAATTCGATGCGTGCAGACATCACACACAGTAAGGTGGTAAAGAATGAAGGTTCTACTTTTTTAGTATTTGAGGCGCAAGGTAAGCTGGATGATCAAAATCGCAAAGATGCTTATGAATTTTGTGTGTTTTATACCGGTTTTGGCTACCGCTCAGTTCATTTCGATGCCGCGATTGAAGATGATTACAACGGGGTTGAAGTTTCAACACTGCAGAATAAGAATCAAGGTGCACTTGCTACGCTGGAGAATGTTGGGAGTAGAGGCACGCTAAAAGGGAATGCCGCGATCGCGATCATCCCTCGGGGATTTGATTTTCAGTTCGATGATACGTTTGAATGTGAATGGCGTTTCCCACCTTGCAAGTGGGGAGATCGTGCGGATTATCGCTTGCTGCAAGTAGCCTACAATCTCTCTCAATCCAGCGCATCGCCTAGTTTAGATGGCAGCCTACATTGGGCCACACAAACTGTATTTAAGGACAATAGCACGCGCACATACCAAGTGAAAACACGGGCTGCAATGATTCGTGGCAGTAGTGTCAAATTGCATGCAGATTTTCTGGCATTGAATCCTCGCGCAGGAAAAACCACGGATACTTGTCGCAAAAATGTCGACGGTGTTGTTCGCACCCACACATTTCGAATCAACGATTTACCTTTTGACTATGCTGTGCCCTTGCTGACTGGCTGGGATCTCTCGTATGAGTGTGAACATCAGCGAGTGCAGCGTGCCGGAATCTGGTTACACAATATCCGTTTTGACCCAGATTCAAACAGCCTGGAATATAAAGTATCATCCATTTTCCGGGATAAAGATGGCGCTCCCAGTTTCAATGCCGCACAGCGCATTACAGTATTGGGGCTAAATCGAATTCGCTCACCAATTCAGAACCGTGCACCTGTAAATATTAGGATCAGAGAGTACTGATGGGAAGCTGATTGATGAAATTGTCGAGTTTATCTTATAGACAATTTCTCGTTATACTAGTAATTTTCAGTTTTCTGGTTGAGCAACACAGCAGGATTAGTTAATTCTATTTTTGCTTTGCTTTTCAGATTTCAGCGTGAGCTTAATGGCATTGTTTAGTTGGCGATTTGTGAATATTTTATGGAAACTTGGCTCGTTTGCTTTTACTAGCAGATTGAAAAGTTGATGATTGGTTAGATCACGCTTTAATTGTAATAGTAAGGCAGTAAGGCCTGAAACATGCGCTGTGGCCAAAGAATTACCAGAAACAAAGTCATAGGTTCCTCTAGGTAAGGTCGTTAATATTTCCTCACCCGGTGCGTATACGGTAAGAAGATGATTTTCGTATAACGATTGCATGATATTGTGGGTGTTAATACTGCTAACACCGATAACGCCCGGCTGCTGAGCCGGGAAACCAGATTCATCATCATCTTTATCAGCTTTCGATGCAACGATGATGATGCCACGTTGAACGGCTTTCTCGATCAGTCTAGCCAAGAGAGGATCATAAGGACCAGTTAGGCTCAAATTAAGAATATCCGCCCGCATCTCGATAGCTGTATTGATTGCTAGTGCTAATGTAAAGCTATTGCAGATTGCTTCTAAGCTGCCTGCCTTAACTTCCCAGCAAGCTTTTAGGGCGATAACATTGCTATCCGGTGCAATGCCGACTATGCCTTCTCCATTATTCGCTTTAGCTGCTATAACGCCAGCAACCGCTGTACCATGAAGTTCGCTGGATGGTTGTTGTTCGATAGATCTCTGTGTAACAAGATTCTTACTGTGCTGAATTTGGCCCTCTAAGTCAGGATGCCTTGTGTCGACACCGGTATCAATGATTGCGATAGTTACATTCTTGCCTGTAGTCCGTTTGTGTATTTCATTTATATTCATTGACTGGATGTTGGTTTGCAAACGGTAATAAGGATCAGTGTATGCACTTGCCATAACTTGGAATGTGCTCATTGTTTGAACGCTACTGACGCGATTATCATTTGTTAATGCATTAATGACGTCCTCGATAGAGCGATCCTCATCAACCACGTAGACAACACAGTGCTCACCAATTTCACTGATTGACCACTGGGTAAGAATTTTTAGCTTATAGTCATCCCCAATATTGGATGCTATTCTTTTGCTCCAAGTCGAATTACTATAGTCACCCCTTTGGCGATATGTTAGATTGGACATCCCAATGGGAATACTATTGATATGCATATCGGTGTAGGTCACTAATATGGTGCGATTTGTTTGTTTACTATCATAAACCTCGGGATCGATATATAAATCCCGCGCGGCTTTTGCCGGGAAAGCAATAGTCACTAACAACAAAACAAAAAACAGATAAATTTTTATATGATTACTTGACATCGAAGTATGACCCTATTCAGAAACGGATAGCCCTTGAGCTAGCTCCGCAAAAATAACAGATGCGTGGTCTCGCAAGCGGAAAATTGCATCATTTACTTGTTGAGTATCTGTTTGATGATTGCCAATTTGAACTTCATAAACGCCATTCGGAGATGGCCCTTTAATAATATGTCCTGAAACGCTATTCACTATAACTTCAATCTGCTCTGAATCAGGTTGATCTGCAAAAACAATTCGAACGATGTTGTTTGTGTTATCTGTACTTTCACTTGAGTTGGCTAGCGTTCTGTATGCACCTTCCATTTCAGGCTGGATAACCCACGAATTTAACATAAACGGTGCTGCTAACAAAAATAAGCTAGCTGCTAAGGCAGTGTATTTTACAAAGCCAAGAAACTGAAGCTGAAATGGAAAAAAAATAAGATCTTTACTCGAATCTGTACATTTATTCGAAGCGCTAACCTCAGGGTGTGTTTCAATTCGTTTTTTTAACTGAGCAAAAGAAGCATGCGATACCTGTTGTAACAGATCGGTTTGTTGCATCTTTTTAAACAATCGTTCGTGCAGATTTAATTCAATCCTGCACGTGATACAGGTTCTAATATGATTTTTTACAATAGCATGCTCAACGGGACCCAATGATCGATTTATATACCAAGGTAAAAGATCCCATGCCTTTTGATGTTCACTTTGATTGGTTAATTTGATCTGTGTAGATAACATCCGTTAACTCCTGCTATTAAGCTCTAGAAAAAATTTAGCTAAAATTTTGCGTGCATGAAACATTCTGGTTTTTACTGTATTTTCTGGACATTGCATAATTTCTGAAATTTCACTGTAGTGTAATCCTTGAAAATATGTCATTTCCACAACGGCACGTTGCTCCGCCGATAGCTTTTCAAGCGCAGCTTCGAGCCAATTACTATCCTCTACTTGCGAAACCCAACGGGCCCCTCGATCAGGAAAGTAATCCAGCTCATCATTAAATTCGACTGATTCATCCTCTCTTTTAGTACTTTTTTTGGCACTTTTTAATGATTTTAAGTAAGCGATGCCTAAAATCCATGTCGATGGTCGGCACGTTTGATCATACGTAGCGGCTTTTTCCCAAACTACATACATCACGTCATTAATGATTTCTTCGATACAATCATGATGTCTATTAATGCGAAAGATAAATTGATATAGCCGATTAAAATAGAGTTGATATAGTTGTTCGAAAGCCTTTCCATTGCCAGCTGCGGCTTCTGAGATCAAATGCCGCTCCTTAGCCTGTTGTTCCTGCGAGCTAAAGGGTTTTTGCATCATTTTTAAGTCAGGTACTTCCACATATTACTGCCTGTTAAATTTACTCGTATATTACCTAGATTGAATTAAAGGTTCATTAGAGTAAGCGGTTTTGAAAAATTAATATCCCACTGTGAAAGAGAATAGTACACGATCATCAACGGCATGTGGATGAAAATCCCAGTGTGGCGATGACGACACATGATTTCTTGTCGCAGTATGTGTGGCTCCATAATAACGAACATCGACGCCTATATTGCGAGCGAAATGCCAAGTTAATCCGGCAGTCCAATAAAGATAATTATACTCTAGTATTTTTTTCTGATTATTATAGCCTAGGGTGCTGGATATTTGGATTGAATTAGTAATTGGATAACGTCCGATAATCTCATACCCGAAACCCATATGATTTTGTTGATAACTATCTTCAGAAAAAAATAAGTTGGATGTCAGTATGTCACGAAAATGGCCTGAAATATAAAATTCGTTATAGTCAACCTTTTGATTAAATATTTTTCCATTATAAATATAACGTGTCCATTCAGCATTAAACCGCCAGTCATTAGATAACTTATAAGCCCAGCCTAGATAAGGGCGGAATTCCAAATTAGAGCGGTTCTCGAATCCAAAATCAGCAAAATTGACCGTTGAAATATTAGTGCCCAGATATATGCCAGATCGGGACTCAAAATCAATATTGGCTTGTGCGGCGGGTTTACTATCACTCTTTGAGTAACCTCGCCAAAAATAATCTGTTGTTCCAGTAATACTTCCACTTAGTTGAGCATAGCAGTTTGGCAGATTAGTGAGACATAACGTTAATCCCAAAAAAATACTGTTTAAATGTATAGAACGCATTGTTATTTTATTTGATTAGAGTCGCTAACACTTGAAACTGATTCGGAGGCCATGATTGATTCTCTTTGCAAATAAATAATCGGGATATGTCGGTGTGCTTTGCTCAAAAGCTGGCTGCGCAAAATTTCAATTAAGCGATTCAATTCTTGCTGATTTTATTTTGTTATTTAATTCTGCAGCAGAGTATATGGTTTTCAATACGGAGTATGTGGAAAAAAGCATTGCAAAATTAACTTATTTCTTTCTTCAATAATATAAGCGAAGGTAATGAGAAATTTTCATTGCGATTTGAACTTTTTGGATTCTGACAGAATAAACATTGTCGATGAGAGGGACTTGGATTGTTAAAAGGAGATTGTTATATTCTCTTGGTTATATCTTCTTAATCCATATTAAGTGCATATTTTTATTGGGAGATTGTAAGATTGAATACACTTTGCATAATAACAGCCTCAGTAACATTATTTTTTTTGACGCCGATTGCATTTGAACGAGGAATGGGAGGGACAGGCTGAATATACGAATATAAATAACAAAGCTACTTGAGTGCGGTCTGTAAAATTAATGCTATACGCGACTATTATGACTAACCGCTAATTTGTTTCAGAGTATTAATGAGCTTTGATTGTTTTGAATTAATCAGTTTTTTATTTATCGCTGCGGCGGAAATGGAGATATTTTTCTAACGGTATGCTTATAGATCCGTCGATTGAATGCAGGTTCACGCATTAGGTACAGTTTGATGTTGATGCTTTCAAGGAAACGCTAAATTGTGATGTGAATGTTGTGGCAATTGCTCAAAGTCCGTAAGGATTTAAAAAAATTAATTTGATATGATTTTTTTGTATTTGAGTGTATATCATGGTTGACCCTGAAGCTTCAAAACGTTAACATGCGCATCTCACCAATTCCCTGATAGCTCAGTTGGTAGAGCGACGGACTGTTAATCCGCAGGTCCCAGGTTCGAGCCCTGGTCGGGGAGCCAATTAGATATAAATTCGGGTCTTTAAATCTAATATGCCCGTTTTTGATTCTTATCCGCATGAGTAAACGCTAAATTTTTGCTCGAATATCTTGTTTGGTCGCCATTCTGCGAGCTTTACTCGCTGCAGTTTTAAATTATTTCTTGTGGAAACATTTGAGTCTTTGTCATTTCGGGCCTAATACCTTTGTGTCGCCGCTATTGCACTAAGAGTAAGCTCAAATTCTTATTTATTGAACTTACAATTTCCCGTGGCCTTGCCGCAGGGATAAGCGCAAGGCACGCGGAGAAAATTTATCTTTAGAAGGAAATAATTAATATGCAAACTTTATTGGAAAGGAATTTTAGAAAATCGATCACTAACAAGCAGAATGATCAGGCATATATTCTGCTGGCCGCACTATTGCTTTGCATAGGTGTGATTTTGATCCCACTGGGGGCCGTAGCAGCACCATCAGATTCCACCGCAATCAAATGGCATCCTGGCCACTATTATATAATAAAAGGTTCGAGAAAAAACAATACTACATACTTATCGCAAGTATATAGTGAACTTGATGCAACACCTGCATTGAATGGAATGATGATCCGGTATTTTTGGGCAGATCTGGAAGATTCAAAAGGTGTGTATGATTTTTCATCCATTGATGAGCGCCTTGCCGAACTAGCTGCGAGAGGGAAACGTCTTGTTATTCAGGTGCAAACGAAATCATTTAATGGCAGGCAAGTTGTACCAAATTACTTGAAGACAGCTGAATATGAGGGGGGTGAATTTACTATTAGTGATTTTGGTAGCACAGTAGTAGGTGGTCGTAATATTAAATTATGGAATTTCCAAGTACGCGATCGCCTGATTGCTTTATTTAAGGCAATGGGTGAACGCTACAACTTACATCCATACTTTGAGGGTATCAGCATGATAGAAAGCGCCATGGGGAATCCTATAGAACCGCTGACAAGTTACCAAGTGTCCGAATTTTATAATAATAAAATTATTGTACATCAGAAAATGCGTTTGTTTTTTCCTAATACGATGACGATTCAGGAAGTGAATTATCCGCGTTCAATTCTCGCATCGTTCGTGAGTAGTCTCAAAGATGCTGGGGCGGCACTGAGTAGTCCAGATACTTTTATTGAGGAAGAAGGTTTGCTC
This sequence comes from uncultured Nitrosomonas sp., assembly GCF_902826915.1. GTDB lineage: Bacteria > Pseudomonadota > Gammaproteobacteria > Burkholderiales > Nitrosomonadaceae > Nitrosomonas. Next base: position 2,714 of record NZ_CADEGP010000027.1, on the reverse strand, counting down.
TATCCAGCAACGAAATATGATCCCAATAAGGGAATCTATAATTATTATTCAGATTTTTCTGGCGTGATACCTATGGTTCCCACGATTATGCCAAAAAATTATGAAAATACGAAAGGTGACGGAACGGGTTATGTACCAACTATTTCTCAGATCTTGGCTTTTGCGCGAAATACCTTAAATGCCAACTATGTCTTCTGGACACGGGAAGAGCATTACGAGCAAGTATTGGAAGTATTAAACATGAATGCACAAAAGAATGCTTCTGCGGGAGGACTAAATCCCACCTGCCCATCTGCTTATCCATCTTGTGCTGATTAGAAGTAGGTTTTCTTGACATCTCGTAGTAATCAGAAGATTTCTGAAAGATCGTATATACAGGGGAATAATTTCTAAATGAAACTTGTTACATGTTTTTTAGGAGTTTTTTTTCCTTGTTCAGCATCAGACAAACTATGTTACTGCCCAGCAGGATTGTTTTGAACATCAGTAGCGCATCATGCGATTCCTGTTTTATAAGCATTTGCGGCGTACTCGAGGATTTTTCGATCCAACTTGATGGGGCATGGTTCTTTTATTAACAGATGACTAAATCAGATTTTTATAAGCCTTGGATGTTAATCATGAAGCTTCTAATCTAAGGAGAATCGGTAGCCTAGCTTAATGTTGTAATGTAAAAGAGTGATGTCTGCAACAGCTGAAAGATGAATAAAGAAAGTGATTTGGCAGGCAGATAAAAGGCTTTTGTGTTGCCGTTGTTGCTTTAAGTACAGGCTTGAAATGCTTATTTATCGGTGCATGAACTGCACCTTCAATTTGTTTTTACCCGGTATAGATTTTTTTTCAATAACCCATTGAGAGTCTGTCTGGCTCCTAGAGAATGGGTAAATTCAAATCACAGAACTGTTAGATCGCTCTACTTGTTTTACTTTCAAATAAGAATGTAAGAATCTCGATCAGAAAAATTCGAAGCGTATTCTCTCAGTTTCTGTCTTTTAACTTTAGAGAGGAATTTATTCTATGAGAATCAATACTCATATCAGTCTTTTAACACCGACTACAAACAAGCTAAATAACAAAATACATAAACTATTGGTCGCAATATTATTTTGCATTAGTATGATTTTTGCCCCGCTAGGAACCGTGGCTGCGATGATAGATTCCACTGCTGTCAAATGGCATCCAGGTCATTATTATATAATAAAAGGTTCGCAAAAGAATAACGCCACCTACTTATCACAGGTATATAGTGAACTCAAAGCGACGCCCGCATTGAAAGGAATGATGATAAGGTATTTCTGGAATGATCTGGAAAAAGCAAAAGGTGTGTATGATTTTTCATCCATTGACAAACGGTTAGCTGAATTGTCCGCCAAAGGAAAGCGACTTGTTATTCAAGTGCAAACAAAATCATTTAATGGCAGACAAGTTGTGCCAAGTTACATGAAGACAGCTGAATATGAAGGGGGTGAATTTGATATTAGTGATTATGGAAATAAAATAGTCACGGGGCGTAATATTAAATTATGGAATTTACAGGTGCAGAATCGTCTGATTGCCTTATTCAAGGCAATGGGAAAGCGTTATAACTCGCACCCTCACTTCGAAGGTATCGGCATGATAGAAACCGCTATGGGGGAGCCTATCAAACCATTAACCAATACGCAGGTAACTAAATTTTATGACAATAAGATCAATGTGCAAAAACAAATGCGCTTGTATTTTCCTAATACAATGACGATTCAGGAAGCAAATTATCCGCGTCCCATTCTTGCATCATTCGTGGGCAGACTCAAAAATATTGGAACGGCTTTGAGTAGTCCGGATACTTTTCTCGAGGAAAGAGGGTTGCTCTTTGAAGCAACAAAATATGACCCCTACCAGGGAATTTATAATTACTATTCAGATTTTACTGGCGCCATTCCTATGGTTCCCACGGTTATGCCAAAGAATTATAAAAATACGAAGGGTGATGGAACAGGTTATGTCCCAACTGTTTCTCAGATTCTTGTTTTCGCGCGAGATACCTTAAAGGCTAATTATATCTTCTGGACTCGAGAAAAACATTATAAGCAAGTATTGGAAGTTTTAAACTGGAAGGAACAAAGAAATGCTCGTGCGGGCGGATTAAATACTGCTTGTCCCAGAGCTTATTCTTCTTGTGTTAACTAAGGCTTGTTATATTTCGTAATAATCAAAAAAATTTCGTACAGCCGTGAAAATTTTGTTGTAGCAGTGGGGAATTAATTTTCAGATGACACTCATCACGCATTTTTAGGGAATTTCCCCCTGGTGCTACATCCGATAAACTATGTCATTGTCCAAGAAAGATAGTTTTGAACACCAGCAGCGTATCAAATGATTCCTGTCCTTATCATTCTGGTGAGCCATAGTCTTTATAAAATAATGCATTGAACGCACCTATTTACAGGCTTTCAGCCGAGATGGTGACGAAATAGACTTTGTCGATATAAGTCTTGGCGAATATTTGGGGTAGTTTTATCCACATATTTTTGTCTGTTTTCTTACTCAGCTTGCGATTCTCCGTGGTTTTGCGTAAGCGTCCAACGTCACCATCTAACAATTTTTAATGCGCTCAATTATCCTCAAACATTTTTTGAGGGGACACCGATACATCAGCATAAACATATAGCAGCCTGGCAGGAGCTATGATTATTTCTGGTGTATGACAAGTGAGGAGAAAGCGGTGTAGCCTG
>NZ_CADEGP010000026.1 GCF_902826915.1 uncultured Nitrosomonas sp. | reverse complement strand
CAGGCTACACCGCTTTCTCCTCACTTGTCATACACCAGAAATAATCATAGCTCACTTCGCATGTCTATAACCTTAAGTGTGATTAATCGAGTATTTACTTGTATAATGCAAGTAAGTTTATCTTATGAACTTGTTAGTAGCAAGTGACTATAAAGCTATTACGTGATTCATTTTTTATCATAGAGATTAATGACCGATGGTTGATCATGACGAACAAAACCACGAACGATCTTGCTGCCCGATAGCTTGTGCGTTGGATCATTTAGGAGATAAATGGACTTTGTTGATTATCCGGGATTTGTTGTTGGGTAAAAAACGCTATCAAGAATTCCTGGAATCACCGGAACAAATTGCTACTAATGTATTGGCGAATCGGCTTAAAAAGTTGGAGGCTGTCGGTATCTTAACGCGGCAGATATATCAGAAAAAACCGATACGATACGAATATGTGTTAACAGCAAAAGGGGAAGATCTGCGGCTAGTATTGCAGGCTCTAGCGGAATGGGGAAAGACCTATTATCCAAGCGCAAAAGCTTTTATGGCGCATGTGTGAAATTGTAGTCACCCATTCTGTATCCAAAAGCACCCCGCAACAAACTCCGGGGTGCTATATAGGATAAATTATACGGTGGGATTCGGTTTCTCACCAGCGTCACGGTTTTGCGTTGCAGCAATATTGTTTTCTAATGTCATAACTCGGGATTCCAATCTTGCAATTAATGCCTTGGTTTCAGGAGATTCCATTGGAAATTGCGGTTTAGCTGCAGAGGAGTGAATTTCCAGAGCTTCGACACGTGTTTGTAGTTGTTCGGGAAGTTTCTCTGTCTCGGGGCCTGCAAGGTGCGTAAACTCTACGCTATCTTCATAAGGTTCACGTGTGGTGCCCGTTGCCTTGATAATGGCACCTGCGATCAGGCCGCCAACAATCGCGATGATAAGCGTTATCATTATGCCATTAAACTGCGCAATCGCAATTCCTGGAACTATCAGGAATGCACTGAGACCGCCAAGTAATCCGGGCATTCCGTGTAAATTATGCACGCCGCAGGTATCCACGATTTTAAATTTTGACTCCAGTAACGGTTGCAAAAATACATACCCTAAGACGGAAAGCGCGCCAGCGAGCAAACCGATGCCGAAGGCTCCGGTAGGAGACACTACATCGCAGACAGAACCGATAGCTACACCACCGGCCAATGCAGCATTGGCCATATCGACCATGGAGGTTTTGCCATTATGCAGTTTAGAACTTAGGAAATAAGTGGCGATAGTTGCACCTGATAATGCTAACAAGGTGTTGACTACGGTTTGTGGCATGTTCTCCAGTGGCACAAGTGCAGTGGCAAAACTGGGCCAGAACAACCACAGCACCATGGATCCCAACATGGCAAAACGGTCTGACGTATGATCTGATTCAATTAGTTTGCTGCGTTGATACTCAGTAGTTAAAACAATTGACATACTCAACCCAAAATAGGCGCCGAAAGCATGGATGACAACCGAGCCTGCGGTATCCTGGAACCCTGTGGTATAGCCGAATGCATCATCAAGCACAATCCATTCGTTCAATAGATAAAGTGGAACAACTAACAATGCCAGCAAAGCATACTGAAACACGCGTAAACGACCCAATACTGCACCCATGGCGATAAGGGCTGTGGCAACGGATAGCTCGGCAAATAACAGCGAATCAAGCGTATGAGGCGATAACTGGTGCCCAAAAATGCCATTTGCACGTAATAGAATATAGAGAGGGAGTCCTACCGCAACAACCAGATAGGTGCCGGTTACCGCACCAAAGCCATAACGGCGCACAAATACCATTAGAAAACCAAAGCCAATTAACAGCATGGCCAAAATATGAATAATGTAATTATATTGTGCGACAATACGCGCTTCACTTAAAACGGGAGTTTCTGCACTGACTAAGCTGCTGAAACTCAGAAGCAACAGACAGATTGCTCCTGATATTATCGAATTAAAGCTTTTATTCATGTGATTCTTCCTTATTTTAGTGATTTCTCGGGTTAATCCTCGACGAGATCCAGAGGAAGGGGTGTAGGATGTTAAAATTATAAAAACCCCATCGAGAGTGTGAACTTTAATTACCTTAAAGACAATAGGGGTTAGGGAAATAATTAAATATTGCGTCACACAAACCCGGCGACACAGAAGATTAAGAACTACGTGTAGTAATATGAATTGCTAAAATATTTCGGAGATGATTTATAAATAATTATCAAATAGATATGAGATAACAATTTATGGACTAACGGAAAATGTTGCGATGTATACCCGCCTTTAAAGCCTGAATGGCATCTTCTGTGTTACTCACAATCTGGCGATGCGGACAAAAGATATTTTTGGAAAGTTCGCGTTGTGCATTAAATTGTTGCACCAATTCGAGTCTTTGCCACTCGGATATACGCGGTTGGATCCAAGTTTTATCATCTCTTCCGAGTGCATACAGTTTTCTCTCGCTAGTAGCGCAACGTATGCCTTCGTAACTAACATTGAGAGCGCCTGCAGATGATTTGACGACTAAAGTAAAGCGGATAACGCCATCTTCACCAATATTAATGGAAGTTGTATCAATCAAATAATGATTACTGGAGACAGCACCCGTATCGAATTCCATCAAGTTTGTGGTATCCGGATAAGCGGGAAGTTGTGTTAATTGCTCGATCCATGGCTTGTCGCTTTCGAATTGATCCTTGAAAGGTGGTTTGGCGCAGGCAAACAACAAAATACAGAGTAAAATGTAAATTCGTTTCATGCACCGAGTAAGTCTTGCAACAATGAGGTGCGGATATCGTTGTCGACGGCATCAATCGTTGCTTGATAAGCGGGATGATCAACACCGATACTTAATGCTGCACCTTCCTGAAGTGCTTGAATCATATCAGGGGTGAGCTCAAAGCGAAGAAAATGAACCGCTGAAGTTTTTTCGCTATTTTCCCGTTCAAGATCCTCGTCAGCGATTGCATATACCGGTGTATGCTCAGCAATTCTGATCCACACTTTATCTTCTATACCGATTAGATCGGCCAATTTAGCGGCACGTACTGCAGGATCCGGGTATTCAATTAACATCGTAGCCTTCCAGTTATGTCCATCGGGAATCAACGGGGTGTATGTTTCAAGTTCGTGCATGATTTCATCTTCTTGAAAAATGCGCTCAACATACAACATTTCCTGGATTTGATAGCGAATAGTTAAGGCGTCTTCGAATATAAGGGTGATATTTTCTCCCAGCGGAATTTTTCGCATTTTTTTATGCGCCATCACCTGGACGCGAAAATCATTGCGGATTTTGGCATATGCTTCCAGTGTCAGTAGGTCATCGCGGGTAATTTTAGTCATGTATTTTTCAGTAGAAGTGGATTGGGTAATCGGCGTAAGGTCATCAGCCGATTGGGGTGTGGGGTCAGAGCCGTAAGCCATGCGCAACAAAGTTAGCGGGTGGAGCTTTTGTGCCTTGCTTTTACCGATACCTTGCTTAATATGCCGCGCAGCAATGGCGCAATCCGAACTGATGTAATCCGGATCGGAAGCAGTCATTTGTTTGAAAACGGGGCGGCCTATTTTCATAGAATCCGCAAAGTGCTCACTTTTTACCCCCCAGGTTCCATCATGTCCTGAGCAACGTTCGACAGTATTGATGATTGTTTCCGGAATAAGCTGCAGTATATCGCGCGTTTTTTTTCCAATGTTTTGTACCCGTTGATGGCAAGGAATATGATAAGCCACAGTGCCGAGAGGTTTCTTGAAATCCGTTCTGAGCAATTTATCCTGATTTCTTAATACCAGGTACTCAAATGGGTCAAACATCGCAGCAGCGACGGCCTGAACTGCTTCATCTTGCGGAAATAATAGGGGCAATTCCTTCTTGTACATTAATGTACAAGAAGGCACTGCGGTGAGAATGGCATATCCTTCTTGGGCTAATTTTAGTAAATGCGGGATATTCTCGTTTTTAAGTTTTTCTACCGTCTCCAAATCACCCAATTCCAGTTTGGGCATTCCACAACACGCCTCTTTTTCTACCAGGTAAGTCGGGATTTCATTATGCTCCAGGATTTTTAACAAGTCGTGTCCAATGCTGGGCTCGTTATAGTTGATGTAACAAGTTGCGTAAATTGCAACTTTTCCAGGGGTTCGCGTGCCGTTAATAACGGGAAAATCTACGTTGGGTTGCGCGCGTGAGCGGAATGTTTGGGTTGCGTATTCAGGCAGTTTTCTGTCGGCATGGATGCCTAACATACCATCCATTAATTTCCGTGCAACGGGCGCTTTATTCACTGCATTAACGGTCTGAACCACGACAGGAATCGTGGCCAACTTACCCATCAAATCGGTATTTGAGAGTAATCTGTCACGAAATCCTGCACCTTTGTGTTTATATTTGACTGCTTTTGCACGCAGCATTAAATGCGGGAAATCAATATTCCATTCATGTGGCGGCACATAAGGACATTTGGTCATAAAACACATGTCGCAAAGATAACAGCGTTCAACCACTTCCCAAAACTGGTTTTTATTGACGCTATTCAATTCGCCTGTGGTGCTTTCATCAATCAGATCAAACAGGCGTGGAAAGGCTGTGCATAAATTAACGCAGCGCCGACATCCGTGGCAAATATCGAAAACCCGCTCCAATTCTTGGTTCAAGCTGGCTTCATTATAAAAATCGGGATTCTTCCAATCGATTGGATGACGCTTGGGTGCTTCGAGACTTCCTTCGCTGATGGTCATGATCAATTTTGCGTATCAAAAAATTCAAATAAAGCAACACAGGGGCCTATCCAGATCGAGTTTGATTAAACCCCTGTGGATTCTAACTAAAGCAACGAATCAGTCAGCTAAACTATCTAATGCGCGTTGAAAACGATTCGCATGAGAGCGTTCGGCTTTGGCTAGTGTTTCAAACCAGTTGGCGACTTCATCAAATCCTTCATCGCGTGCTGTTTTGGCCATGCCGGGATACATGTCCGTGTATTCATGTGTTTCACCTGCAATGGCCGTTTTCAGATTGTCGCGTGAAGCTCCGAATGGCATGCCAGTAGCTGGGTCGCCGCAATTTTCCAGATATTCCAAATGACCATGGGCATGACCGGTTTCACCTTCCGCAGTAGAACGAAATACAGCAGCCACGTCATTTTGTCCTTCTACATCCGCTTTAGCCGCGAAATATAAATAGCGGCGATTGGCTTGAGATTCTCCGGCAAAAGCGGCTTTCAGATTGCCTTCAGTTTTAGATCCTTTAAGTTCCATTATTTTCTCCTTTTTAAATTAACATGTAGTTATATTTGATCTCGATGAAAAGAATGTATTTATGTAATGCACAAAACCGAGACTAGTTGATAAAGGAAGATATGAGGTAATAATTGTGGCACCCTGCCAACACTTCTTTCAATTTATTCAGAACATGGTGAGTGTGCATAAATACAAAATCCGATCCGTTCACGGAGACTATCGAAGGGCTTGTGGATTGTCAACTATCTACCAATAGATCGGTTGCGAACAAATAAATTATCCAACTGACTCTTGATTCAAATTTATGTTATGCATAATCTACCTTTTTTGAGTAAAGCGTTGCAACAAATTTTGCTGAAATTTGTTGCAGGTCTACATTGTTGTAAAATCATTTAAAATTAATTGCAGCATCTTATTTAGCTGCTATCCTTTGGTTCAGTGAGTTTCACATTTTCATTTTTGCCGATAATCCCTTTGTTTAATCATTGCATCAATTAATCCAGAGTATGCCATCACTTCCTTATTGGCGCCTTTCCGGCTTTTATTTTTTCTATTTTGCTTTTATTGGTGCTTTTGCGCCGTATTGGAGTTTATATCTCCAGTCACTGTCATTTAGCGCATTGCAAATTGGTATTTTGATGTCCTTATTGTTAGTTACGCGTATTTTTTCTCCAGCTGTCTGGGGATGGTTGGCGGATCATACCGGTAAGCGAGTTTGGGTTGTGCAGATCGCAGCAATAAGCGGTTTTGTGAGTTTCTGCGGTTTTTTTGCAGGAGAATCATTTGCTTGGATTTTTGTTGTCATGCTGATGATGAGTTTCTTTTGGAGTGCTTCATTGCCGTTGATGGAAGCGATTACATTGTCTCATCTGGGAGATTATACCGATAAGTATGGACGGATTCGTTCCTGGGGATCGGTTGGGTTCGTTGTGGCAGTGATTGGCATTGGTTATTTATTGGAAGTAATGGAAATTATCTGGCTGCTTTGGATTCTGTTGGGGCTTAAACTGGGTATTGTAATTTTTTCTTATCAAATCCCTGAGAAAGAAATTATGCACTATGCCACGGGATTACTTTCGATACGACAGATATGTCTGCGCCCGGAGGTTATGGCATTTTTGTTATCCAGTTTAATGATGCTGTTTGCGCATGGCGCTTACTATACGTTTTTTTCCATTTATCTAGTTGAACATGGCTATGACAAAGGGTTTGTCGGATGGTTATGGGCGATCGGCGTAATTTGTGAAATTGGAATTTTTTTTATCATGCCGTGGTTGATGCAACAATTTCGATTGAAGCATATCCTGATTTTCAGTTTTGCTTGTGCCATACTGCGTTTTGTGTTGATAGGTCAATATGTCGAATGGCCAGTGATTATTGTCATAGCACAGGTTTTACATGCAGCGACCTATGGAACGCATCACGTTGCAGCCATGATGGTGATCCATCAATTTTTTCAGGGGCGCCATCAGGCGAAGGGTCAAGCGATTTATACCAGTATCGCCTATGGAGTGGGGGGGGCTTTGGGAGCGGTATTCAGCGGTTATACCTGGGATTGGTTGGGTGCGGGTAACACATTCTTTATGAGTGCTGCTGCAGCGCTTGCGGGTTTGATGCTAATTGCATGGAAAATGAAGCCATTTAATCACTGATAAGCGATAGCGTGGTTAGTTTGTTGAATTGGTAAACTTTATGGGATAATTGCGCGTTACGTTCGATTTTATTTTTTACTGATGCAAACATTATACGACAAGCTTTGGAATCAACATCTGGTGCATACTGAATCTGATGATCCGGGTAGTATGGCATTAATTTATATTGATCGTCATTTAGTGCATGAAGTAACTAGCCCGCAAGCGTTTGAAAGTCTGAAGCTGGCTGGGCGGAAGCCTTGGCGTCTTAATTCTATACTCGCGGTTGCAGACCACAATGTTCCGACTACCGACCGCAGTCAAGGTATTCAAGATCCCATTTCTCGCTTGCAAGTCGATACACTAGATCAGAATTGCGATGAACTGGGAATTACTGAGTTCAAGATGAATGACTTGCGTCAGGGCATTGTACATGTGATTGGTCCTGAGCAAGGCGCTACGTTGCCAGGTATGACGGTGGTTTGTGGCGACTCGCATACCAGTACGCATGGCGCATTTGGATGCTTGGCTTTTGGGATTGGTACCTCGGAGGTTGAGCATGTATTAGCCACGCAATGTCTATTGATGAAGAAGTCTAAAACCATGCGCATCTCGGTGGAAGGCAATTTGGGGCTAGGGATTACTGCCAAAGATATTGCTTTAGCGATTATCGGTGAGATTGGCACTGCAGGTGGAACTGGCTATGCAATTGAATTTACTGGCAGTGCTATCCGCGCGTTATCGATGGAAGGAAGGATGACGCTGTGCAATATGGCGATTGAAGCCGGTGCGCGTGCTGGGATGGTAGCTGTGGATGATACCACCATTGATTACATTAAAGGGCGGCCGTTTGCTCCCAAAAACGAATTATGGGGTAGCGCTATTGCATTCTGGCGCACACTGCGTAGCGATGCCGATGCTGTATTTGATCGAACAGTGACGTTAGACGCGACGCAGATAAAGCCTCAGGTGACTTGGGGCACATCTCCCGAAATGGTGACAACAATCGATGGAATCGTGCCTGACCCTGCGCGTGTTTCCGATGAAGTGAAGCGACACGATATGCAACAAGCGTTAAACTACATGGGGCTAAGCGCCAATACTCCGATTCAGCAAATTAACCTGGACAAGATTTTTATCGGTTCCTGCACCAATTCACGCATTGAAGATCTGCGCGCGGCGGCACAGATTGTCAAAGGGAAACATATTGCGGCTAATATCAAGCTGGCGCTGGTGGTTCCAGGATCAGGCTTGGTCAAGAAACAAGCCGAACAAGAAGGGCTGGATCAAATTTTTCGCTCAGCTGGGTTTGAATGGCGTGAACCGGGTTGTTCTATGTGTTTAGCAATGAATGATGATCGATTGATCGCGGGTGAACGCTGTGCTTCAACCTCAAATCGAAATTTCGAAGGCCGTCAGGGCCCTGGTGGCAGGACGCATTTGGTTAGCCCTGCGATGGCCGCTGCTGCTGCAATTGCAGGACATTTTGTTGATGTGCGCAAACTGAGTAACGAATAATGGAAAACAGTTTTTTTGCTGTGCATGAACAGCAAGTACACTTGGTCAGATACGATATAAATTAATGGAAAAATTTGAAACAATTACAGCGCTGGTGGCACCTATGGATCGAGCTAATATTGATACCGATGCCATCATCCCGAAGCAGTTCCTCAAATCAATTAAACGCACCGGTTTTGGTCAAAATCTATTTGATGAATGGCGATATCTGGATCATGGCGAGCCAGGCATGGATTCATCGCAACGTAAAATAAATCCGGCGTTTGTGTTAAACCTACCCCGTTACCAAGGTGTGCAGATATTGCTGGCACGTGCAAATTTTGGCTGCGGATCAAGTCGTGAACATGCTCCTTGGTCACTCCAGGATTACGGTTTTCGCGTTATTATCGCCCCTAGTTTTGCGGACATCTTCTTTAATAATTGTTATAAGATTGGTTTGTTGCCGATTGTTCTGGACGCGGCGATATTGGACTACTTATTTGAGGAAGTAAAATCAACAGAAGGGTACCGATTGACGGTAGATCTTCAGAATCAAAAGGTCATCTCTCCAAAAAGAGAAGAATTTACATTCGAGATTGATATTTTTCGTAAACAGTGCTTACTCAATGGCTTGGATGATATTGGCCTAACCCTGCAGCACGCTGAAAAAATTAATCAATTTGAGCAGAAACGACGTAATGAACAGCCTTGGTTGTTTATGTAAGTGACCGTGTGAAAGTGGGATAAAATGAAAATTGCTGTATTAGGAGGCGATGGTATTGGGCCGGAAATTGTTGCTCAGGCCGTGCGTGTATTAGATGCGTTGAAAACTGATGGTCTGGGTATTGAATTGGAATACGGATTGATCGGAGGCTGTGCAGTTGACGCCACTGGAGAGCCGTACCCTGATGTGACCCATCGATTAGCCAGTCAGGCGGATGCAGTTCTCTTGGGCGCTGTTGGAGGCCCGCAATATGATGCTTTGCCGCGCGAGCAGCGTCCTGAGCGTGGTTTGCTTGCGATTCGCAAGAAGCTTAATTTATTCGCTAATTTGCGTCCCGCAATGCTTTATCCAGAACTCGCCAATGCCTCTAGTTTAAAATACGACATAGTTGCCGGTCTTGATATCATGATCGTGCGTGAATTGACCGGCGATATTTATTTTGGCGAGCCGCGCGGGATTGAGATCCGTCATGGAGAGCGCGTTGGTTTTAATACCATGATCTACAGTGAAGCAGAAATACGCCGCATCACACATGTTGCGTTTCAAACGGCGGCTAAGCGTCAAGGTAAATTGTGTTCCGTAGATAAAATGAATGTATTGGAATGTACACAATTATGGCGAGACGTTGTCACTGAGGTTGCTAAGGAATACCCGCAAGTGGCTTTATCGCATATGTTGGTTGATAATGCTGCTATGCAATTGGTTCGTAATCCAAAACAATTTGACGTCATGGTCACCGGAAATATGTTTGGTGACATATTGTCTGACGAAGCCTCCATGTTAACAGGATCCATTGGTATGTTGCCTTCAGCTTCCTTAGATGAGAATAATAAAGGATTATATGAACCCATTCACGGTTCGGCGCCCGATATCGCTGGGAAGGATATAGCTAATCCGCTTGCGACAATACTATCAGTAGCTATGATGCTGCGTTACACATTCAATCAGGAAGTGGCGGCAAAGCGCATAGAAAATGCGGTTAAAAAAGTTTTAGCGGCGAGCTACAGGACAAAAGATATTGATGAGGCCGGCATGAAATCTGTAGGCACAAAAGCCATGGGGGATGTGGTTTTGGCAATGCTGTAATTATACTTAATGACAAATTAATGCATGATTAGGAAATAAAGGCGTAATTAATGCATTAATCATTTTGTATCATTTTATAAAGTAAGTTAATATTTATGCAGTTTTTTATTTGATTAACGGATTGTCAATTCTAGAAAAAGAGATAAGCAATGAAGCAAGTTGGTTTTGTGGGTTGGCGTGGGATGGTTGGATCTGTGCTAATGCAGAGAATGCGAGAAGAAGAAGATTTTTCTCTGATCGATCCTGTTTTTTTTACAACTTCACAAAAAGGTGGCGTAAGCCCTGAAATTGGCAAGGAGGCGCCTCCGTTAAAAGATGCCTTTGATATTGATCAACTGAGCGCAATGGATATCATTATTTCATGTCAAGGTGGGGATTATACGCATCAGATTTTTAAACTGTTGCGTCAATCGGGTTGGCAAGGATATTGGGTTGATGCCGCTTCAGCATTGCGCATGGAGAAAGATGCCGTGATCATATTGGATCCGGTCAATAAACCTGTGATTGAGCAGGCCCTTCATGATGGAGTAAAAAATTATATTGGTGGCAATTGTACAGTTAGCTTGATGTTAATGGCGGTTGGCGGTCTTTTTGAAAAAGGCATGGTGGACTGGATGAGCGCCATGACTTATCAAGCCGCATCGGGTGCCGGGGCCAAAAATATGCGTGAGCTGTTGCAGCAAATGGGTGAGGCACATCGAGTGGCGAAGGATTTGTTGGATAATCCTGCTTCCAGTATTTTGGATATTGATCGTGAAGTTGCTGGCACATTACGTGATAAAAAATTTCCAACTGAAAATTTTGGTGTTCCGTTAGCGGGCAGTTTGATTCCCTGGATTGACAAAGAAGTTGCTAATGGACAAAGTCGAGAAGAATGGAAGGGACAAGCCGAAACCAATAAAATTCTTGGAACAAGCGACCGAGAAATTCCTGTGGATGGTATTTGTGTACGTGTTGGTGCAATGAGGTGCCATAGCCAAGCGTTAACCATCAAGCTAAAACAAGATGTACCATTAGATGAAATTGAAGAAATTATTGCAAATTCAAATGATTGGGTTGAAGTGGTTCCCAATGAGAGAGAGGCAACTACCTCACAACTAACGCCAACGGCAGTAACGGGCACTTTATCAATACCGGTAGGGCGATTACGCAAACTGACAATGGGCGGTGAATACTTATCTGTTTTTACCGTGGGCGATCAATTACTTTGGGGTGCCGCAGAACCATTGCGCAGAATGTTGCGCATACTGATTGCACACTAAATATCTTTATATCGATATCCTGAATACAATAGTCGAATGTAGTATCTTATATTTCGAGTTTAATCTTTCGTTACATTAACGAATATTGGTAGATAGAACCAGCAACTTGAAGAACATATATTTCACACCTTACATATATTGTGAGGTGCTTTAACTAATTATGGGTTTGTTTGATTAGCCTGTAATTTGAGGCGTAATCGCAATTAGTGTGATTATGTTGCAATACTAGTCTTTCGATATTTATTTCCAAAAAACTAGAGAGGGTACTTCGGTGTATAAAACATCTTTTAAAGTAAGCTTGTTTGCAATTATTCTGATGTTGCCATGGGTTGCTGTTCAAGCAGCTGGACTCGGTAAATTGACACTTAACTCTGCGCTGGGGCAACCTTTTAGCGCTGAAATCGATATCGTATCGACCGATACTGATGAAATACCATCTCTAAATGCTAGTGTGGCTACTCGCGAAGCATTCGCGCAAGCCGGTATAAGCTATGAATCTGTTTTGTCAGCTTTCAAAGTTTCAATCGAAACGAGAGCAAATGGTAACTCTTATATTAAATTGACTTCGCCGCAAGCGGTTAATGACCCATTTTTAATGTTATTGATGGAGTTAAATTGGTCTTCAGGACGCATTTTGCGGGAATATACCGTTCTACTTGATCCTGTTGAATCACCAGCACAAAATCTGGGGGCAGCCAATACAAGCTCTCCACCTATAGTTGGTGCATCAGGATTTGATGCAGAAAGATCACCGCGCATCGAAAATGATAATCCAATTACAAATTCGGTTCAATCAACTGCCGATACATCCAGTCGATCCAATAAGACCTATGGTCCAGTTAATCGAGGTGATACCTTATCATCGATTGCGAGTCAGGTATTACCCGCCGGTGTCGATCTTAATCAAATGCTGGTAGCGCTTTATCGTGCTAATCGCGAGGCTTTTATCGCTAACAACATGAATTTACTTAGGACAGGCGTGATTTTGAAAGTGCCTGAGATGAATGAAATAACAGCAATTGATTCATCAGCCGCAAGAACCGAAATAAAAACACAAATAGCAGATTGGCGTAATTACAGAGAGCGGTTGGCAGCAATTAGCCAGGAATCCTCAGCACCTCATACAATCAGTCAATCAGATCAAGGTCAGATTACAACCAGCACTGATAAGAAATCCACATCTGCTCCCGATACCCCCAAAGAGGTTCTGAAACTATCCAGCGGAGCACAGTTACTTGACACAGATGGTCAGATTGCTGAATCTACACTGGTTGATCGTCTTCGTATGATGGAAGAGGATGCGATTGCGCGAAATCTTGCATTAAAGGAAGCGAATGAACGTGTAGCTATGCTGGAAAAGAGTGTTGAGAACTTGAAACAATTGCTAGAGCTGAAGGATTCGGTATTAGCGCAGGCACAAATTAAGGCGGAATCAGTTCCAACATTAATTAGTAAACCAGAGTCACAAGTTCCGGCAGACGAGGTTTCGGTTGCCGAGAACGTAGCTTTGGACTCTGTGTCTGTGCAAGAGGAGACAACGATAACTCAACCAGCTACAGAAGCACCTGAAGTCAATGATGCGCCTTCTGCGATACCTGATGAAGAAGCTGGTCAATCATTGATTGATCAGGCATATGATTATATCGAATACATCGGTGCTGCTTTAATTGTGCTGTTGTTACTTATTTTATTGATTCTTAAAAGACGCAGAAATCAATCACACGACGATGAAGAAATAGAAGAAAATAATGAAGAAGATTATTCTTCAGCAATGCGTTCTCGAATAGCCTCAATGGCTGCTGCCAAAGCTGCGTCTGTTACTGAGGAAGATCAATCGTCATCTGGAAATTTGGATCATGACCAATCTTTTCAAGGTGCGGACTCTTATTCTCGAGCCGAAGAGTTAGAGGAATTTAATAGAGATCCTGATTTGCCTTACGAAGATAGCGCCGAACATGCTTTGCAATCTGAGTCTGAAACTGAGTCGATTACGGTGTCGCAGGTTGGCGCTGAGACATTTCCGGAAGATTCACAGATTATTGATAGAAACTTAAAAGAAGATTTTGCGGAAGAATTTAATCAATCGATTGATTCTACTGAAGATAAAGATTCTTCCGGATTTGCAAATCAAATTGATTTTGATTTGAGTGATGAAGTTGATGAAATCGCAGCGAAAGGAAAAACTGAATTAAAGGATGCCAAGCAAATAAAAGAAGCTGAGAATGTTTCTGATTATGCGGTAGAGATTGACTTTGATGAACCAGAACAACCGCCTGCTGCTGTCAATTCAAGTGATAAAACTGCAGAAAAGAATAAGGACGATTTTGAGTTTTCTCCTTCAGAAACTGATTTGACAGATAAACAAAACCTAAATGAAATTGAGATTCCCGCATTCAGTGATGATAGCAGCACTGATTCAGGAAAGTCTGCACTCGATAATGATCCTCTGGAGTTCGATCAATCTCCAGATATTGCACAAAATGATAAAGAATCAAATTTGTCAGCGATAGCTCCTGAGATTGATTTGGCCGCTATTAATTTGGATCTAGAAGATTCTGGCACAAGCGATGACAAAGTTAAAAAGGAAGATTTAAGCACTCAAAGTGAAGCATGGCAAGAAGTTGAGACCAAATTAGATTTGGCAAAAGCATATCAAGAGATGGATGATAAGGAAGGCGCCAAAGAAATGCTTGAAGAAGTCATCCGAGACGGTGACGCAAAGCAAAAGAAAGCTGCGAAGAAAATGTTAAAAGGTATGTAATGATTATTATCTAGTTTGTTGCAGCTTATTTGGAAAGGCAGT
This sequence comes from uncultured Nitrosomonas sp., assembly GCF_902826915.1. Lineage (GTDB taxonomy): Bacteria > Pseudomonadota > Gammaproteobacteria > Burkholderiales > Nitrosomonadaceae > Nitrosomonas. The sequence continues at coordinate 19,628 of NZ_CADEGP010000026.1, read as the reverse complement.
TTCTATTTGTGCGAATAATTTTGATTCTAGAATATGACGGCAGTCGTTATTGTGGATGGCAAAGTCAACCGGAAAATTGTTCAATACAGGATGCACTGGAAACTGCCTTATCTCAAATAGCTCAGGAAAAAATACGAGTAATCACTGCTGGAAGAACTGATACGGGCGTTCACGCACTCTATCAGGTCGTGCATTTTGATACTTCCGCGCAACGTCCTATTACTGCATGGGTGCGCGGTGTGAATGCGTTTTTGCCTGGCGATATTGCCGTTTTGTGGGCATCTGAAACGTCCGACAAGTTTCATGCGAGATATAGTGCACTTGAGCGGCGTTATTTATATTTGTTACTGAATCAGCCTGTGCGTCCAGGAATTAATCATAAAAAGGTCGGATGGTTTCATCAACCGCTGCGATTGGACATAATGCAGCACGCCGCTAATATCCTGATTGGGGAACATGATTTTTCTTCGTTTAGAGCAGCTGGGTGTCAAGCAAAATCCCCCATACGCACAATGACACAGTTGAAGATTGTTCGTCATGGAAATTTGTTCATTTTTGATTTGCGTGCCAATGCATTCTTGCAGCACATGGTAAGAAATATCGTTGGTTGTCTGGTTTATGTTGGTAAAGGCAAATATTCTTCCGAATGGATGCTTGAATTGCTAGAAGGTTGCAATCGCGCATACGCCGCACCCACTTTTTCTGCTGCGGGTTTATATTTAGCGGGTGTGAAATATGATTCTTGCTGGCGTATGCCAGGGTTAACTGAAATGCCCCTTATCCCCAATGTTCTTATATAATTAAGCATTCATAGCTTATTATTTAATATGTCAGTGCGCGTAAAAGTGTGTGGAATTACTCGATGCGAAGATGCTGCGGTAGCAATTCGCTTAGGCGCTGATGCGATTGGTTTCGTTTTCTGGCCTCAGAGCGCACGTTATATTGATCCAAATGTTGCGCGCCTCATTTCCGCCAATATCCCTCCTTTCATTTGCACGGTAGGTATTTATGTCAATCCTGACATTGCTTGGGTTGAAGAAACTGCACGAGTCGCTAAGTTAAATCTGCTTCAATTTCATGGTGATGAGACACCTGAGTTTTGTAATCAATTTTCCCAGCCTTACATCAAAGCAATTAGAGTCAAACAAGACACAGATTTGCTACAATATGCTGAGCGATATAGCACCGCAAAAGGCTTATTGCTTGATACTTATGTGGCCGATATGCCAGGAGGTACTGGGCATGCGTTTGAGTGGGATCTCATACCCAAACATTTGTCGCTGCCATTTATTCTATCTGGTGGCTTAAATCCAGCCAATGTGTCTATGGCAATTCAACGAACTCAGCCATGGGCAGTCGATGTTTCGAGTGGGGTAGAAGCTTCGAAAGGAATTAAAGATGAAAAAAAGATTTTTGCTTTCATGCAAGGAGTAAAACAATTGTGAGTGCCTATGATCTTCCAAATGGAAACGGTCACTTTGGACCGTACGGAGGTGTTTTTGTTGCTGAGACATTAATTTCGGCGCTGGAGGATTTGCGAAAGCAATATGAATTTTATCGTCACGATGCGAATTTTCAGTCAGAATTTGCTGAAGAATTAAAACATTATGTAGGACGCCCTAGTCCCATCTACCATGCTAAAAGATGGTCTGAACATTTAGGGGGCGCACAGATACTGTTAAAACGTGAGGACCTGAATCATACCGGCGCACATAAAATAAACAACACGATTGGACAAGCTTTATTGGCCCGGCGTATGGGAAAGAAACGGGTTATCGCCGAAACCGGTGCGGGTCAGCATGGTGTGGCGAGTGCCACGGTTGCAGCACGTTATGGCATGGAGTGTGTCGTTTATATGGGGTCTGAAGATGTTAAACGTCAGGCAACCAATGTTTATCGCATGAAGCTCCTGGGAGCAACGGTGGTGCCGGTCGAGTCGGGGTCGCGAACATTGAAAGATGCATTAAATGAGGCGATGCGTGACTGGGTTACTAATGTCGAGAATACTTTTTATATTATTGGTACAGTAGCCGGACCTCATCCGTATCCAATGATGGTGAGGGATTTTCAGGCAGTAATAGGGAATGAAGCTAAAATACAAATGCAAGAGGATTTTACGCGGCAACCGGATGCGCTAATTGCATGCGTTGGCGGAGGGTCAAATGCCATTGGTTTATTTTATCCCTATATTGATGATGTCAATATTCAACTGATAGGTGTTGAAGCTGCAGGGAAAGGGATTGACACCGACCAACACGCGGCGACTTTATCGATGGGCAGGCCTGGGGTGCTGCATGGCAATCGCACTTATCTGATTCAAGATGAAAATGGTCAAATTGTTGAAACACACTCAATTTCTGCCGGCCTTGATTATCCTGGTGTAGGTCCCGAGCATGCCTGGCTTAAAGATTGCGGACGTGCTGAATATGTCGCGATTACCGACGATGAAGCGCTGGAAGCGTTCCACACACTGTGTCGATACGAAGGTATTATGCCGGCACTGGAATCAAGTCATGCGCTGGCTTACGCGGCTAAATATGCGCCTACCTTGCCTAAAGACAAATTGTTGCTGGTTAATTTATCGGGCCGTGGTGACAAGGATATGGCAACAGTTGCGCAAATGTCCGGTTTAACACTGTAGTAAACTTATAATCAGTGTTGTTTTGTTGAATTTCTGATAAGAATTGAGAGCGGATTAAGCCGATGAGCCTAGATAGCATTAAAAATTTACTCAGCTTTTTTAGCGAGCAAAGTGATACTAGAAGAACCCATCGCATTGCTAAAACATTTGCCGGATTAAAAGAACAAAATCGGAAAGCCTTGATTCCCTTTATCACGGCAGGTGATCCTCATCCTAAATATACCGTTCAATTGATGCACCAATTGGTTCAGTCAGGCGCTGATATTATTGAACTGGGTGTTCCTTTTTCCGATCCCATGGCGGATGGGCCTACCATCCAAAGATCCTCAGAACGTGCGTTAAAACATCATGTCAGCCTAGATGATGTATTGAAGTTAGTGGCTGAATTCAGAAAAACAAATACAAATACGCCGATTGTTTTGATGGGGTATGCAAACCCTGTTGAAGCCTTGGGTCATGTGTCATTTGCTGCCAAAGCGAGAGATTGCGGTGTTGATGGTGTTCTTATTGTTGATTATCCCCCGGAAGAATCAAATGAATGGGTGCAGTGCTTGGAGCAGCATCAAATTGATGCAATCTTTCTATTATCCCCCACTACGCATCAGCAGCGCATTGAGCAAGTGGCAAAGATGGCGAAAGGCTATATTTATTATGTTTCTCTTAAAGGAGTTACCGGTGCATCGCACCTGGATTTGCAAGATGTCAGTGCTAAGCTGAAGCAATTGCGTCAGTATATTTCGCTGCCGATCGGTGTTGGATTTGGCATACGCGATGGCGTAACAGCTAAGGCGGTAGCAGAACTATCAGATGCTGTGGTTGTAGGTAGCAGGATAATCGAGGAAATAGAGAAGTCTTCTGAGTCAGACTTATTAAATAATGTCGGAAGTCTGATAAAAGCATTACGTGATGCTATTGATAAGAATTAGAGTAATGCTAACAATACATTCTAGGGAACAGTTTTCATGAGTTGGTTTCAGAATATAATTCCACCTAAAATTAAACGCAAAGAAGCCGGCGAAAAGAAAATAGTGCCAGAAGGCTTGTGGAGTAAATGCGTCACTTGCGAAGCGGTCTTATATTACACCGATCTAGCCAGAAATCTAAGCGTTTGCCCAAAATGTGATTTTCATAACCGCATTTCTGCCAGAGACCGCATTGATCAATTGTTGGATCCCGAAGGTCGATTTGAGATTGGTGTCGAAGTGGTTGCGACTGATGCATTGAAATTCAAGGATAGTAAACGTTATGCTGATCGCCTGGCGCAGGCCAAGGAAAATACTGACGAAGATGACTCTTTAGTGGTCATGCAAGGGACTATTAAAACGATACCTGTTGTTGTTGCTGTGTTTGAGTTTGGTTTTATGGGCGGGTCGATGGGCTCTGTGGTGGGCGAACGATTTGTTCGTGGTGTGAAAACTTGTATTGATAACCATGTTCCGTTTATTTGCTTCAGTGCGAGTGGAGGGGCACGTATGCAAGAAGGTTTATTTTCTCTAATGCAAATGGCTAAAACCACAGCCGCATTAACGCGGCTGAGTCGTAATAAACTCCCCTATATTTCTGTTTTGACAGACCCTACCATGGGTGGTGTATCTGCAAGCTTTGCTTTTATTGGAGATGTTGTAATTGCGGAACCAGGAGCACTTATCGGCTTTGCTGGTCCACGAGTAATCGAACAAACTGTACGCCAGACACTGCCAGAAGGTTTTCAGCGCGCTGAATTCTTATTGCAACATGGTGCGATTGATATGATTATCGATCGAAGGCAAATGCGTGACAAAATTGTCAACATTTGTACACAATTGATGCGTGTTTCTATGCCGATAGCTTAAATTCTGGATTGATCAAGGGCGATGAATGTGCCAGATAAGCTTCCTGTTTCAGTTGCAGATTGGTTAAGTTATCTCGAGGTGTTTCATCCTCAAACGATTGAACTAGGACTGGAGCGAGTCAATCGCATTCGAGTAGAGCTTGCGTTGCAGCCTCAGTTCCCTATCATCATTGTTGGTGGAACCAACGGTAAAGGATCTGTCTGTGCAATGCTTGAATCCATATTGCATTGTGCGGGCTATGCAGTAGGTTGTTACACTTCTCCTCATTTGTTGCACTATAATGAACGGATCCGCATCGGTAAAAAAGACATTGATGATAAGAGTCTTTGCAACGCCTTTACGCAAATATATTCAGCTTGTAGTGTTCGAGGCATTTCATTAACTTATTTTGAATTTGGCACATTGGCTGCGATGTATTGTTTTGTCCAGGCAGGTGTCAATGCAGCGGTTCTGGAAGTTGGCTTAGGAGGGCGCCTTGACGCAGTTAATATCTTTGATGCTGATTGTTCAATTCTAACCAGTATCGATCTTGATCATGTCGAATATCTTGGCGATACGCGAGAAAAAATAGGTTTTGAAAAAGCCGCTATTTTTAGAAAAAACAAACCGGCAATTTGTGCGGAAATTGATATACCACAATCAGTCATCCAGCAAGCTGAAAAGAACGACGCAATCTTATATCAGATTAATGAACAATTCGGTTTTTCAAAACAAGATATGCATTGGGATTTTTGGGGTCCGGAGAGTAGACGCTATTCTCTTCCACTTCCAGCTTTAAGAGGAGAAAAACAGCTACAAAATGCAAGTACCTGTCTGGCTGCATTGGATACGCTGAGAGAAGTGCTGCCCGTCAGTATGAATAATGTACGTCAGGGTTTAATGGAAGCGATTATTCCAGGACGATTTCAGGTGATTTCAACACAGCCGCTGATTATTCTGGATGTCGCGCATAATCCCAGTGCCGCGATGGTGCTGTCACAAAACCTACGTGCAACAAGGTCTACTGGACAAACCTATGCAGTTGTAGCTATGTTACAAGATAAGGATATCTGTGGCGTTATTCAAGCATTAAAGAATGATATTGATTATTGGCTCGTATCTTCTGTTGATTCTTCCCGTGCTGCGACTGCGGATTATTTGATTAATGAAATCCATAAAGCCGAAGTCTCCGATGATGATCATATTCGCAAATTTTCCGACACTGGTTCTGCTTTTGTTTTTGCCTGTGAACAAGCAAGTAAAAATGATAGAATCTGCGTATTTGGATCTTTCTATACGGTGAGTGACGTGTTGCAATACTTAAACACACATCGAAGCAAGTAATCATTGGGTTTGCTTATGAGTAAAAATATCACTGAAGAAGAATTATTACTTCGTAAACGTGCTAGGAGACGTTTGGTCGGTGCGATAATTCTGGTTCTTGTTTCCATCATTGTTTTGCCAGCCATATTCGATGAACCTAAAACAGATGATGAAACACATGAAATTGCTATTAATTTACCAGGAATTGATAAAAGTACGATTGTTTCGAGTGCAGAACAAATGACTCCAGTACCTTTCAGTGAAATGAATGCAGCTACTGAATCACAGAATGAACCTGAAATTTATGATCAAAATATAGAGGAGATCATTGAAGCGTATACGTATAAACAAAATGGTATTCCGATTCCCGGTATTAAACCAAAGTTTGATAGGCGATCTACTGAAATATTAAGTGCAGCAAATTCTACACATACCGCTACAAATGCACCTACTGCAGCGATTAGCGCGACTGGAACGACCAAAACTCCCCAAACCTCATCCGATGTAGCAAAAGGATTTGTTATACAGCTAGGAGCATTTTCAGATCAATCAAAAGCTAAGCAACAACATGCAAATTTAGAGTTAAGTGGTTTTAATGCGTATACCGAAACACTTAGAGTTGGTACTAATGAAGTAACGCGTGTGCGGGTTGGGCCTTTTATGACGCGAGGCGCAGCTGACAATGAATTAAGAAAATTAAAAAATATTGGATTGGACGGAGTGATAATTCCCAGGTAGCACGGTAGTCCAATCAAACAAGATGATTCAGGAAAATTTTATTAATTTTGATCAATGACTGTTTTTGACTATGTTGTTCTCAGTATTTTTCTTGTATCTATAGTTTTAAGTGTTTTTCGTGGATTTGTTCGAGAATCATTAGCTATTGCGGGCTGGGTGGTTGCGTTTATAGTAGCGGGTGCGTACACATCCTTCTTTGAGCAATTTTTACCAGTTGAAATAACTGGAGAAACGTTAAGGTTTTTCATTACATTTGTTTTGACTTTCCTGGCTGTTTTGCTAGTTACGGCATTGATAACCATGTTATTGGCCGCTTTTATTAAAGGTATTGGGTTAGGGTTTATTGACCGATTTCTGGGTTCACTATTTGGCTTTTTGCGTGCTTTAATTATTGTTATGCTTTTGGTTCTGATCGCCGGATTAACGACGATACCTAACCAAGTTTTTTGGCAGCAGGCTGTTTTGAGTAAACCATTGGAAGCAATAGCATTACAAATATTGCCCTGGCTGCCCAATGACGTATCAAAGCATATCAGCTATGAAAGACAGGAAAGTTCTTAAAATGATCCTGCATCAGTAAAGTTTTCGATGCTTCAAATGATTGTTTCATTAAGCAAATTTATTTCTATTTTTAAGCCGATTAAAGCAAAATTTACGGAGTGTTTCTATGTGCGGAATTCTCGGCATTGTTGCAAAATCACCAGCTAATCAATTACTTTATGATGGCCTGTTGATGCTGCAGCATCGTGGACAAGATGCGAGCGGTATTGTAACAGCGCAGGGCAATACTTTTCACATGCATAAAGGGCTTGGTTTGGTAAGGGATGTGTTTCGCACCAGAAACATGAGAGCACTAACTGGGAATATGGGCATCGGCCATGCGCGTTATCCTACTGTAGGGTCTGCACGCTCTCCAGCTGAGGCTCAACCTTTTTATGTGAATTCACCGTTTGGTATTGTGCTGAGTCATAACGGGAATCTGACAAATGCTGATCAGCTTAATCAGGAGTTGTTTAGAGCCGATCTACGACATGTCAATACTAATTCCGATTCGGAAGTGCTTCTGAATGTTCTTGCACACGAATTACAGGAAAGCACGCGCAATTGTCAACTTGATCCCACAGCCATCTTTGCTGCAGTAGCTGGCGTACATAAACGTTGTAAAGGCGCGTATGCGGTCGTGGCTATGATTGCCGGGTATGGGTTACTTGCTTTTCGTGATCCTTGCGGAATACGTCCTTTGGTATTTGGAACGGCAGCAAATGAAATGGGTGATGAATATCTAGTTGCTTCCGAGAGTGTTGCTTTGGATACCCTCGGATTTAAGCTGATACGTGATATAGAGCCTGGAGAGGCTATTTTTATTGACGAAGATGGTAACTTTTATAATAAACAGTGTGCTAACAATGCTTCACTAAACCCTTGTATTTTTGAGTATGTATATTTAGCCAGGCCTGATTCTGTAATTGATGGCATATCTGTTTATGAAACAAGGTTAAATATGGGAGAGTATTTGGCTGAAAAGATTAAAAGATCAATGTCTCACTTAAATATTGACGTGGTTATTCCAATACCAGATTCAGGTCGTCCTTGTGCTCTACAGTTAGCTAATTGCCTGGGGGTTAATTTTCGTGAAGGCTTTGTTAAAAATCGGTATGTTGGCCGGACTTTTATTATGCCAGGACAACAACAACGACGTAAATCGGTGCGGCAAAAATTAAATGCAATGGGTATAGAGTTTCGTGGTAAAAATGTTTTATTGGTCGATGATTCCATTGTACGTGGAACTACAAGTCGTGAGATTGTACAGATGGCCCGCGAAGCTGGCGCAAACAAGATATATTTTGCTTCAGCAGCACCTCCGGTAAGACATCCCAATGTGTATGGTATCGATATGCCAACGCGCCAAGAATTAATCGCAACGGATCGTGATACAGACGAGATTTGTACTGAAATTGGTGCTGACTATCTGATTTTCCAGGAACTGGATGCGCTCAATCATGCCGTTTCAGTAGTCTCACCTACTGTCAAAAAATTTGAGACTTCGTGTTTTGATGGAGTCTATATTACGGGTGATATAACGCCAGATTATTTAAATTCCCTCGAATTTCAAAGAAACTCCAGTCAACTATCACATCACACTAGATACAAGACTCAATTGGACTTGAGTTTGGTTTTTTCTGAATAGTTTCTTGAGAAAAAAATCGAGTTATCTAACCGATTGATCCAAATCCCATCAGCGTTGAATCGCTATAAATTTTGAAAAATATAATTATTGCTTGAGGTTCCAATTATATGTCCGATCATTTACAGCCAGAAACACTTGCACTGCATACTGGTATTCATCGTAGCCAGTTTAATGAGCATTCTGAAGCGATGTATTTAACTTCAAGCTTTGTATTTGATAGTGCCGCGCAAGCTGCTGCCCGTTTCTCCGGGGATGAGCCGGGTAATATATATTCCCGATTTACTAATCCAACCGTAACCGCATTTGAAGAACGGCTTGCTGTGTTGGAAAGTGCCGAGACATGTATTGCAACATCTTCCGGCATGTCAGCCATACTTGCATGCGTCATGGGGTTGCTATCTGCCGGCGATCATATCGTCGCATCACGGAGTTTATTTGGTGCAACAGTCAATTTATTCAATAACATACTTAAGAAATTTAATATTGAAACGACTTTCGTATCGGCGACTGATGCACATTCATGGCAAGCCGCTATACAAGCAAACACCAAGCTATTCTTTTTGGAAACGCCCTCCAATCCATTAACAGAAGTATCGGATATCACTGCTTTAGCTGAGATTGCGAAGAAATCGGGTATTTGGCTAGTGGTCGATAACTGCTTCTGTACTCCTGTTTTGCAAAAACCGCTTGAGCTTGGTGCAGATATTGTGATTCACTCTGCTACCAAATATTTGGATGGGCAAGGAAGAGTGTTAGGAGGTGCTGTCTTAGGTAAACGCGACGTGCTAATGGACGGCGGTATCTATGGATTCTTACGTACGGCCGGGCCGACGCTAAGTGCATTCAATGCGTGGGTTATCCTAAAAGGTTTGGAAACACTTAAAATTCGTGTGGAAACGCATTCGAGAAATGCCTTGCAACTGGCCCAATGGCTTGAGTCTCATCCCAATGTGACGCGTATATTTTATCCGGGTTTAATGTCGCATCCGCAATATGAATTGGCAAAACAACAACAAAGATCTGGCGGAGGTATTGTTACCTTTGAAGTTAGAGGGGGTAAAGAAGCCGCTTGGCGCGTTATTGATTCGACGCGTTTAATATCAATTACTGCCAATTTAGGTGATACGAAAAGTACACTGACACATCCTGCAACGACAACCCATGCACGAATCAGTCAAGAAGCGCGAGACGCTGCAGGGATATCCGATGGGTTGTTGCGTATTGCAGTGGGATTAGAATCAGTGCTAGATCTTCAGACCGATTTAGCTCGAGGTTTAGCGCTATAGCTAATGAATTTAGCAGATCGATGAATCAAAATCACTGAACCCAACGCGCAATTAAATGACTTCAGCTTTTTGGATAATGACATTCTCAACGGGAACATTCTGGTGCCCAGCATGATTCCCAGTTTTAACTTTCTTTATCGTATCGACCACATCCTGACCCTCAACCACTTTACCAAACACGCAGTATCCAAAGCCGTGCGATGATGGATCCTTATAATTCAAAAATCCATTATTGGCTACATTGATAAAAAATTGCGCTGTCGCAGAGTGTATATCAGACGTACGCGCCATCGCTATGGTATAAGTATCATTTTTGAGTCCGTTTGCGGCTTCATTTTGAATAGGCGTGCGCGGGTTTTTTTGTTTCATTCCAGGTTCAAATCCACCCCCTTGAATCATGAAATCATCGATAACACGATGAAATAGTGTATTGTCATAGAATCCACTGGTTACATAGTCTAAAAAATTCTGTACAGTTTCAGGCGCTTTTTCGCTATCCAGTTCAATTGTTATTTCACCTAAATTGGTTTGTAATCTAACCATTATTTATCCTTTGTTAATTTGTGATTCTTGTTATTGAATATTAACGGGTAGTTTAATAATCTCTTCTATAATAACATTGCTTTTCGGTACGTCACTTGGAAAAGGGCCTTTTGAGCCAGTTGGCATTGATGCAATTTTATTAACAATATCCATGCCGGAAATTACCTTCCCAAACACCGCATAACCATAACCACTTTGATTAGGTGCCTTAAAATTAAGAAATTTGTTATCAGCAACGTTAATAAAAAATTGGGCTGATGCAGAATGAGGATCCGATGTTCGTGCCATTGCGATCGTTCCGGTCTCATTCTTCAAATCATTAGCAGCTTCATTTCGAATGGGCGCTCGTGTCGGTTTTTGGTTGAGCGCGGTATCGAATCCGCCACCTTGAATCATAAAGCCGTTTATGACTCGGTGGAATACCGTATTTGTGAAAAAACCATCGTCAACATATTGCAGAAAATTCTCAACGGTTTTAGGCGCCTTGTCAGGATAAAGCTCAAGGACAATGTTTCCAACATTCGTTTTCATTTCAACCTTAATATTTTCTGCGTTAGCATACAGAGGAAATGAAAATAAAAAAAGGAAAAACAAAATTTGGCGAAAATACATAGTCAGGGTCCTCATCGTTTGTGGTAAACAGAGATTCAAATCTACATTATGTTATACTCATCGTCCATTCCGGTTGTATCCAAGAAGGTTCTGGATTCTATCAAAAAGACAAGTAATTCCACAATTTTATCCATTGGCTTTATGCTCAAAATATATAACTCAATCGCTCGTGAAAAACAAGGTTTTGTTCCGATTACGCCTGGGAAAGTTAAACTATATGTGTGTGGGATGACCGTTTATGATTACTGTCATTTGGGTCATGCGAGGGTGCTGGTTGTATTTGATATGGTTGTTCGTTGGTTTGAAACGAATGATTTTGCTGTCAATTACGTACGAAATATTACCGATATCGACGATAAAATCATTAAACGTGCGCAAGAAAGTAATGAATCAATTGAAACACTAACGCAGCGTTTTATTCAAGCCATGAATGAAGATGCTACAGCATTAGGCGTTTCATCACCGACTCATGAACCATGTGCAACACACCATATTGAAAGCATGATTCGGATGATTAGCACACTGGTTGAAAAGAATCTCGCCTACCAAGCTCATAATGGTGATGTTTATTATTCTGTACATAACTTTCCTGGTTATGGCAAGCTTTCCGGTAAATCTCTGAGCGATCTACGCGCAGGCGAGCGTGTTGATATTGATTCAAGCAAAAAAGATCCATTGGATTTTGTATTGTGGAAATCAGCAAAACTTGGCGAACCATTCTGGGAGTCTCCGTGGGGGCAAGGACGACCGGGCTGGCACATCGAGTGCTCAGCTATGTGCGAGCAATTTCTTGGCGAGCATTTTGATATTCATGGGGGAGGGCAAGATCTACAGTTTCCGCATCATGAAAATGAGATTGCGCAAAGTGAAGGAGCACACGATCACCCATTCGTTAATTACTGGATGCACAATGGATTTGTTCGAGTTGACAATGAAAAAATGTCAAAGTCTCTAGGTAATTTTTTTACTGTCCGTGAGATATTAAAATTGTATCAACCTGAGGTGGTACGTTTTTTTATTTTACGTGCGCACTATCGCAGCCCACTCAATTATTCTGATCAACATCTTAGAGACACAAAACTGGCACTCGATCGGCTCTATATTGCATTAAAAGAAGTTGAGTCCATTCAGGTTGCAACGATAGATTGGAATAACGCTTATGCGCAAAAATTTAAACAAGCAATGGATGATGACTTTAATACACCGGATGCAATTGCGATATTGTTTGATCTTGCCAGCGATATCAATAAAACAGGATCAAAAGAACACGCTGGGTTACTTAAGGCGCTGGGTAGCTTACTAGGGATTTTGCAGCAAAAACCCCAGGAATATTTGCAAAATAAGGTAGCTAACAGTGAATTAAACGCTTCAATCCACGATGAAATCGAGCAATTGATTCAGGAACGTATAAGCGCACGGAAAGAAGGGCGCTATTCCGATGCTGATGTAATCCGGAAACAGCTGCAAGAACAAGGCATCATTCTTGAAGATAGCTCGCAAGGGACTACCTGGCGTCGTACATAGGCTATTGCAATCTGGATGTTATATTTTCCAGAGATATAACGTAGAATTTGAGAAGTCATCAAGCTTGATACTTTTATCAGGCGGTATATCAGGAATAATAAAAGTATTGCTGATTAGAAAACTACCCGGGCGCATTTCTTGATTCACCTTCTGCCAGAGTGAAGCCATCGGAACCGGAGATAAGTAAGCATAAACAATATCATAGCTTGAGAAGTCATGTTTCCAGAAATCGCCCCATACTATTTTGCTGGTTGAAGTAGAAAACATGCTTCTTAATTTACTGATCAAAAAAGGTAAGGGCGCATATTCGATGCCATAAAACAAACCGTTCTTATGAGTATTTGCCAGATTGCTGACTAACCCCCCGCATCCGCTTCCAATATCAATAAAGGAAAACTGACCCTGTTTGGGTAATAATGTTGCCAATGCCTGGTTCACATTTTTGCTTGAAAGATACAACGGCACCTGGGTTTTATACGTTTTACCGTAGGTGAGTAGTAAGCAAAGAAAAAGCACTAAAAACCAAGTTGATGAAATATTCAGGGCTAATACAGCAATGGCTAGAGGCATAAAAGCCAAATGGATCGGAATCCACCACTTCGGCATTCTAAGGTAATAGCTGACAAACCCAGCCAGCAACCCTTGCACCATAGCCCATGCGAAAATGTTTAAAACGATTACCGATTGGAACCCAATAAAGGAACCAACACCTATTAAGGTAATGACCTGAGTGAGCAGGGCGATGATAACTGGGTGTCGAAATTTCAACATGATGAATAATAATGACTATAAGTTTATAAAGCGCTTGCTCCTGGATTTTGCAGCAATTCTTTAGTGGGTTCTTCCTGTATATCAATATCAACGGAGGGATTATCCATAGTGATTGCTTTTTCAGCTTTCTCATTCATAACAACGATGCTGATCCGGCGATTAATTGGGTTAAGTGGTTCGTTCTTATCGAATAATACTGCCGAAGACAATCCAACAACTTGCAGCATTTTGCTCGCATCCATGCCACCTACAATCAATTCTCGTCGTGAAGCATTGGCGCGGTCAGCCGAAAGTTCCCAATTACTGTAACCTTTGTCACCGGTCGGAAAAGGTTTCGCATCCGTATGCCCGGAAAGACTAATTTTGTTAGTTACTTCATTAAGCATCTTGCCAATTTCACGCAGAATAGTTCGGGTATAGGGTTGTAATTCCGCTCTTCCAAGGGCAAACATAGGCCGGTTTTGCTCATCAACGATCTGGATTCTCAATCCATCTGTTGTAATGTCGAGTAACAGTTGGTTTGCAAACCTTTGCAATTGGGGATTGGCTTCAATGGCTTCCTCGATTTTCTTTTTTAACCCTTCGAGTTTCTCTAACTCAATCCGCTCCTTGATAATTTTTACGGCTTGCTTATTGGCAGGGTCATCTATAACAACTTCTCCTTTCTTTACCTGGCCGTGCTGACGTGTGAGATCAGTACCGCCTCCTTTAATTACACTATTACTCTCCCCAATGCTGGAACCGCCCATAAAGGCAATTCTTAATGGTGTTTGAAAATAATCCGAGATGCCCTCTAATTGACTCTGGTCTGACGATCCCAGTAGCCACATCAGTAAAAAAAAAGCCATCATGGCAGTCACGAAATCTGCATAGGCAATTTTCCAGGCACCACCATGATGACCGCCGGCCACTTTTTTAATCCGTTTGATAACAATTGGGCGCTGTGAGAGATCATCAGCCATATATATTCTCGCAAATTAAATTGGGTGTTAGGGTGGGAAAATTATTTATTATTTAGACTTACTTTGCTTAACATGCTCTTCCAATTCTAAGAAAGAGGGTCTTTCGGTGGTAAATAAAACTTTCCGCCCGAATTCAACCGCAAGCACCGGTGAATAGCCGTTTAAATTGGCTAATAATGTAATTTTGATGCACTCAAACATTTTGCTGGATTCATGAAGATTATGTTCCAGCTTACCGGCCAGTGGGCTGACAAATCCGTATGCCAGCAAAATTCCTAGGAAGGTACCCACTAGAGCTGCAGCGATCAGAATGCCTAATTCCGCAGGTGGGAGGTGAACGGATTCCATCGTATGTACTACGCCCATCACTGCGGCCACGATACCAAAAGCTGGCAGCCCATCACCCAGTTTTGCGACACAATGAACAGGTACCTCCCCTTCTTGGTGATGCGTTTCCAATTCGCTATCCATGAGACTCTCGATTTCCAGAGAGTTAAGATTGCCGCCGACCATTAACCGTAAATAATCGGTAATAAATTCAGTGATATGATGATCAGACAAGATATCCGGATATTTGGTAAAAATCGGACTATTCGACGGATCATCTACATCTCCCTCAATGGACATCAATCCTTCTTTTCTGATTTTTCCGAGTATTTCATAGAGTAATGTCATCAGATCCATGTAAAGTGCTTTGGTATATTTAGACCCTTTAAAAACTGTCGGTAAAGCCTTCATAGTGGCTTTAAGCGCTTTATTGGAATTGCCGACTACAAATGCACCAACGGCGCCACCGCCGATCATAAGAACTTCCACAGGTTGCCATAAAGAAGCTAAGTGACCTCCTGCTAACGCAAAACCGCCAAATACAGAAATAATAATAATGATATAACCAACGGATACGAGCATTGCGATGACTCCCTAGAATGTAATGGCGCAATTTTTTGATGGCAAATTCTGAAGTGAGAAGTTAGCACATTGCTACCTTAATCATTCTTGAAGAAAAGGTTGGTTTTCCCTGTATTTTCCGGTTTTTTATTGATTTACAGTGGTAACGAGAAAATGAGTGATACGCAGTTTATTGAAATTTAATCTGCAAGTGATTGATGTATATTGATTTATCAGGAGTGGTTGTTGGGGTGGTCAACTAGAAGTTAAATTTAACTGTGAGTTTTAATCAATTTCTTGTTGTCGTTGTAATTCCCACATACACGCATATTTATCGCTCATTGCCAGTAACTGCTGATGTGTGCCACGCTCAATGATGTGCCCATATGTCGTCAAGCGCGGTGTGAGTGTTGACACCGATCGAAAATTGACCAGGTAACTTACGTATCCTGCCTAAATTTTGGGCAGGAGAATTTAAGAGGTGATTACTATGGTTATGTATGCAAAGATACGGCAGATGTTCTACCGTGAACATTTGTCGATTATTTTGACGGTGTGCCGAAACATGGCATTTACGACAATATGAAGACAGCCGTGGACAAGGTATCCAAAGGCAATGGGCTTGTGGTCAATACGCGCTTTTTTGCGATGACGGCGCATTACCTGTTCGATCCTGATTTTTGTAATGTTGCTTCCGGCTGGGAGAAAGGTGTCGCTGAGAAGAGGCGGCGGGAATCGAACCTTGGTTTATATCAGGTATATCAATCATTTATTATTAACCTCTGCTATTTTTGTGTCATTCTCATACATTGTTACTTTTTAGAATCTTACAAACGCATATCTTTCTTTGTCCATTGTCGTTTCTGAGAAACCTACATCTCTCCTCATACTCAGAATTATTTCACAGTATACCTGCTTCATTTTTTCTTGGTTGTGTGCTTTAAAATTATTTGCAGCATTTTCTTGTTGCATCTTTATGAATTCATTTAGATTTATTAAAACTTCATCGGGTGCCCAAAGCCAGCATGCAGAATAAGCGGAATGGAAAGCATTTTGCTGTTGAGAAGAATTATGATGGCCGTCGATAAAAATACGCAATGAATCTGATATTCTTTCATAAACCTCGCGTCGCTTCTCTAATAATTGAGACTCTTTTGCGAATTCGGCTCGCACATTCTCTACCTTATTAGTGATCTCTACAATATCTTCCTTTGTCGCAAGATTTTTTGCTTTTTCCTTCGTATATGATGGTAGATAAATGGAGATTAGAAGGCCGAGTAAAATTGTTAATATTAGTGTAGCCCCTGACAGAATTAGCTCTAGATTAGTCATCATTAACTTCAATAGGTCGATTGTAAAAATTTTCTTTTGTTGGCCGCCACACAGTAGGATTGTATCTTGCAATCGCACATAATGTTAAAAGTCAAATTTTATATTTATACCAACAGTGTTTCAACAGGTTGATTAATCAAAGATTCAGCGGGTATTCCTAATTCCTGGTGCAGTTTTTGGATCATTCTTAGTGTTAGTGCGCGTTTGCGATTGAGGACTTCATAGACGCGATTACTTTTTCCAATCATCGGCTCAAGGTCTTTGACTGTTAAACCTTTTTGTTCCATTTCAAATTTAATGGCTTCTATAGGGTCGGGCAGGTCAAGCGGAAAATGTTTGCGCTCATAGGCTTCGATCAGTGTTACCAGAATATCCAGTTTCTCGCCTTGCGGCGTGTTGGACTCAGCTGTCATCAGTGATTCTACTTCCTTGAGTGCTTCGCGGTAATCGGCATCAGTTTTGATGGGTTTGATATTCATGTCAGGTTGTTTCCAGTATTAAATCGTTTGTGCATCGATTCGGTCATATTGCGCATGAGTGCCAATGAAGCGGATATAAACGATGCTATAAGCATAATTAATCCATACCACAAGCCGGTATTTATTTCCGGCAATATTAAATACGACTCTGCCGTTTTTGAGGATACTGGCACTTTTAAAATCCGTTTTTACTTCTGCCGGTGTTGTCCAGTTTGCTTTTAATGCATGCCGGTACCAAGCAAGCGCCGGTTGAATAGCCTCGGTGTGAGATGGATCATTTCCCCAAAATGCTTTCAACGTCGACAGAGCAATAATCCTCATACTTGAAATGGTAGTCCCATTATGGGACTTTTGCAACTATTTTGATTGTGGAATCCATCGGCCATAAACTTTGATGATCATTCCCCAATCTTTATGACCCATTTGCTGGGCAACCCAAAGCGGATTTTTTCCTATAGAAAGCAGTGTGGATGCGAAGGTGTGGCGAGTCTGGTAAGGGTTGCGGTATTTGATGCTTGCTTTTTTCAGTGCCGGAATCCAAACATTTTTGCGGATCGGTTGATCGTTTCTCCACGGTTGATTGGTGTGTGGGTCGTGGAAAACGGTTTCGTTCTGCTTATTTGTAAATACTTGCTGATTGAACAAGGCTTCCTTGGCTTGAGGTTGAAGCGTGACTTCCCGTTTTCCGGATTTTGTTTTGGTATCTTTTAGTTGACCGCGTACATGAGCTTGTTTGATAAATATTCGGTTTTGCTCAAACTCAACATCTTGCCATCGTAAGGCGATAAGTTCGGAAGTTCTGAGACCGGAATAAAATGCAAACTGAATTAAGTTTTTTTCCTGGCCCGTCAGTTCGTTTAAAATTTTGTTGATTTCTTCCTGTGTGAATGGTTCAGGTTCACGGGTTTGGTTGGGGAGGTTTTTAATTCTTGAAAGTGGATTCTTGTCGATAATTTCATCAAGGTACATTTCTTCATACATTTGACGAAGTGGCGTCAAAATATTGCTTTTGCGTTTGTTGGAGCAGGGGAGATCTGATAGCCATTCCTTAATCTTGCTGGCAGTCAGTTCGGAAATAGTGAGGTTGCCAAAGGTTGGAATCAAATGGTAATAGATGGCGCTGTTGTAGTCTTGAAGTGTGCTTAATTGCAATTTTGCTTGGTTGCGTTGCAGCCAGCTTTTAAGGGCTTCTCTGATCGTGTAAAGATCAGGGCGGTTTTTCCTGAATTCCTTGGCTTTCTTACTGTACGGAAAATGCCGGTTGTAATCGAAAATACCGGTCTTGATTTCGTACTTGATGGATTGCAGCTTAAGCGCCAGTTCCTTTTGTGCGGTTTTGGTTGGCGGTATAGGTATTGACTCGCGGCAGCGTACACCTTGATAGGTGAATGATATCTGGGCGCTTTTGCCGCGGATCGTTATGCCTCTTTGCCTTGCATCCATTGATTTGCAGCCTTCATGCTTATGAAAACTCTGCCATTTGCAGATTTGAACCAGTGAATTCCGAGAATCCAGTGTCCTTTTTTTAGGTACTGACGAATGGCATTTTCAGTTAAGCCGGTCAGTTCAGCACATTTTTTGACAGTTACCAGTAATCGTTCGGAGTGGTTCATTTTTTCTCCTCCTCAGCATTATCGGTAATATGCTTGGTGACGTGTTTTTCGACTTCCCCTTGATTCTCGATTAAGCCTTTATCCTCCACTTTTCGCTTGCCCATCACTACAGCCCAAAAGCTGCCGATTTTTTGCGTGATGGCATAACCAACGCTTTTAGTTTCGCTGTACCCAGTTGTTTCCGGGCAGACTTCCTGGAAATTAAGGCCTAGGATTTTTTCATAGCGGCGATAGGTCAATGGATTGTGAAGTATTTTAAGAACGCGCCAGCCAAAGTATTGCCCCATGATCAATGCGCCTAAGGCGCTTTCAAGTGTCGTGCCAACACCCCTGAATTCTTTGATATTCTTTAAAATAATTTGCTCTTGTTCCTCGCTGAGGTTTAGATCAAATAGTTTTCTTTGATTGGTTTCCATAATAAATAGTAACTATGAGAGTAGATAGTGACTCTTATAGTACGCTATTTATTCTCACAGTAAATAGTATATGTGTCCTGTTAATCTAAAACAGTCACTTGGTTATGAAATTCCTCTTTCGTGAATTGCCGCATCTCGTCATGGAACTTGATGACAATCTCAATTTGATCGTTAAGCGTCAACACGCCGCAAATGTGGCCGATTTGCGTGATGCCGTATTTTTTGCCGGGTTCAGGTGCATCCTGTTTCAGAACTGCGAGTCGATAGATTAAGGAAAACGCTTCTTCAAGATTAAATGTATTCATAATATTTATATTTTTACTTTTTTTAGTGTTGAGTTGGGTTTTTATGATTAACCTTCTGAGGATGAAATGGGGTTGGTACAGTTATTGATACAAGTCCAAGGGAAACAGCTCCGGCGTGACATTGCGTGCGCTCGGCTTGCGCCTCGCTCCTTAATGTCACGTCCTCGCTGTCGACTTTGAAAAGCATCCAAACATG
>NZ_CADEGP010000025.1 GCF_902826915.1 uncultured Nitrosomonas sp. | reverse complement strand
TCCAACCCCCAGGACCTGCGTTATTCAAAATTGCACTTCAAACTTGAATCCGCCTAAATAAAAATCGTCGAAATACCGCGAGATAACAAAATGCAGTGTCGTAGTATTTTGGTGAAACATCTGCACCAAAGTGGTTAACACGCTTTGCCAAATGGATCTGAATACCCCAAAAAGCAATCTTACCTACGTAGTAGTCGATGATAAAAGCTCAGCCGTCTGGAATTAATTTTTCCTTGTTGTGTAGCTTGTATTACTGCACAACCGGGCTCAGTAATATGACGACAGTTACTGAATTTGCATTGTCCAAAGTAAGGATGAAACTCGATGAATCCCCAAGCCAAGTTTTCTTCTGCGATATGGTTCAGACCAAATTCCTGGAATCCGGGGGAATCGATGATAG
This sequence comes from uncultured Nitrosomonas sp., assembly GCF_902826915.1. Lineage (GTDB taxonomy): Bacteria > Pseudomonadota > Gammaproteobacteria > Burkholderiales > Nitrosomonadaceae > Nitrosomonas. The sequence goes on along the minus strand of NZ_CADEGP010000025.1, from coordinate 36,406 downwards.
CGCTATCAGCATCAAGGAAATAAAGTCGCGAATGCGTGGTCGTATGGCAACCGGAATCAAGTGCCAGTGAAATTTCCGCAGTGGCACGCCGGGCCTGCGGAATCAAGGTATTGAGCAAGGTGGATTTGCCCATACCCGATTGACCGGCCAGTACACTGAGATGGCCCGACAAATAGGGTTGTAGCGCTGAGACATCCTGCAAAGCACTTAATGGCAATACGCGATAGCCTAAGTCTCGGTAAAGCGATAGTGTTTCCATCGCAATTTGGGCTGACTCAACCAAGTCAGCTTTATTCAGCACAATCAATACCTCGATTTTCTCGCTTTCCGCTGCGACCAAGCAGCGATTAATCAATTCCTCGCTAAAGCTGGGAATCGCCGCAACAACAATGATGATTTGCGTCACGTTGGCAGCAATGATTTTTTCCTTGAATGCATCGCTGCGGTATAACAATGAAGTGCGCGGAATAACTGCTTCGATAACGCCTTGCCCTGCAGTAGTCAGCTGGTATTCAACCTGGTCACCGCAAGCAGTACCGCCTTTTTTGCCACGCATGACGCAGGAAATAATTTCTCCGCTTACTGTTTCAATCGAATAGCGTCTACCAAATGCGGCAATTACTTGTCCCGTTAAATACTTATTTTGCTGCTTAGCTTTACTAGGGCGAATGCTCAAATCGAGAACAACTTGTCGATTTTCGCCGCACAAATGAAATCATTCTCGGACAAACCGCCAATGGCATGCGTCGTGTACGTGACCACGCATTTATTATAACCAACCAGCATGTCAGGATGATGATCCTCACGATGCGAGACCCATGCCACTGCATTTACGAACGCCATTGTTTGATAACAATTCTTGAAATCATAGGTCTTGCTGATTTGTTTGCCCTGCAATCGCCAATCATCAATCTGCTTCAAGTAATCGGCAACTGTAATGTCAGACAACGGCGGCACGCCACCCTCGCACGGCTTGCATTGTTTAGACGTTAAATCACATACGGTATCGTTCATGCTGGCTCCTGACTTTGTAAATGCGCCACCCGGATTGATGCCGGTGGATGTGAATCATAAAAAGCCGAATGCAGTGGATCCGGCGTAAGCGTCGCAGCATTATCCTGGTACAGCTTTACCAGCGCTTGAATTAAATCATCCGCAGACGAATTCTGTGCTGCATAGGAATCAGCCTCAAATTCATGTTTGCGTGAATAAATACTCGAGATTGGATGCAGCAGAAAAGTAAATACCGGCATTACCAGAAAAAACAGCAGCAATGCCATCGCTGCCGACGGTACGGAAGCAACCTCTACTCCCAATCCTTCGTAAAACCAGCTTTGCCCCATCAGATACCCCAGAATCCAGAAAAATGCCAAACTCATCGCAAATGAAATCACCATGCGCTTGATCACATGGCGATGCTTGAAATGCCCTAGCTCATGCGCCAGCACCGCTTCGATTTCCGCAGGATTCAGGCGTGCCAGCAGGGTATCGAAAAACACGATGCGTTTGGTTTTGCCAAATCCGGTAAAGTAAGCATTGCCATGATTGCTGCGGCGCGAACCATCCATCACAAACAGTCCGCTGGCTTTAAAGCCGCATTTATTCATCAGTTGCTCGATGCGCGTCTTGAGCGTAGCGTCTTCCAGCGGGGTAAACTTATTAAATAACGGTGCGATCCAAGTAGGGAAAATCGCCAACACAAATAAATTGAACGCGATCCAGGCAAACCAGGCATACAACCACCAGCTTTCTCCCATTTTTTCCATCAGCCACAGCACGCAAAATAACAAGGGCGCACCTAGCAATAAGCCGAGTGCAGATTGTTTGATCAAGTCGGCGAAAAACATCATCGGAGTCATTTTATTGAAACCGAACTGTTCTTCAATTACAAAAGTACGGTAATAACTTAATGGAATTTCAGCGACGCTCATAATAAAGAAAGTGCTGATGATTAATACCATACCATGCGCTAAAGGATCATTTAGCCAGCCTGCCCAGAATTCACTCAAAACATTTAAACCACCGCCCAGTGTAAATGCGAGCAGCAATCCTGCATGCAAGAGTATGCTTGGATATCCTGCGCGCGTTTTAACGCAGGTGTAATCCGCCGCCTTTTGATGATCAGTCAAGCTAATCTGGCTAGCAAATTCTTCCGGCACCTTATCCTGGTGAATACGCACGTGACGGATATGCCTGGCTGATAGCCAAACCTGAGTTAGCGTGGTGAGTAATAGCGCAATCAGAAAAATCAATGTGAATGTTTGCATAGTATTTAAATCGAAAACAAAAGTTTATAAAAGTGACTGACGGATAGCAATATGACACAATTAAACACATTGCATTCAAATAATAGATAAACAATTATGGGACAAGATAATAATAACCTCATCTGGGTCGACATGGAAATGACCGGACTCAATCCAGATACCGATCGTATCATTGAAGTCGCTTTAGTGATAACCGATTCGCAATTGAATATGGTTGCCGAAGGCCCAGTTTTGGTAGTGCATCAACCCAATGAAATACTTGATGGCATGGATAAATGGAACCAGTCGACTCATTCCAAATCGGGGTTGATTGACAAAATTAAAGCCTCCAAACTGACGGAAGCCGAAGTAGAAGCACAAATGATCGAATTTCTAAAATTACACGTGCCGTCAGGGATTTCTCCGATGTGCGGTAATTCCATCTGCCAGGATCGGCGCTTTATGGTTCGTTCGATGCCACAGCTAGAAACCTACTTTCATTACCGCAATCTGGATGTCAGTACTTTAAAGGAGCTGGCAAAACGCTGGAAGCCGGAAATCGCAGCAAGCTTCTCCAAAGATGCTAAACACGAAGCGCTGGCGGATATTTATGATTCCATCAATGAACTCAAGCACTATCGGCAACATTTCATCGTTGCCTGAAAATGGTGACGAAATTTATGCTTGTCGATTTATTTAGTACTCGACATTGAAATTAACTTACGAACTTTCAGGATCTATTCGTTTCTAAAAAACGAGGATTGTTTATCCTTTCGCTGACTCATTATTTATGGAGAACAAGATGCATCTAAAAAGAAACTTGCTTTCAATCGCTATCGGAGCTGCTTTTATAGTTACACAATTTGTAACTCCGGTTATCGCTGCAGATACCGCTCAAAACAGCAGCCAGCAACACCAAAGCGGACAACACTCAGGACATAGTCATAGTGACACAAAATCTAGCGGTGAGCACAATCACGGCCACCAGTGTGCAAGTAAAATGTCATCAGTGGATACAAATAAAGATGGCAAAATAAGTAAAGAGGAATTTATGAAGCACCATGAAGCCATGTTTGACAAAAAAGATACCAACAGAGATGGTTTCCTGGATGAAGCCGAAAGGCGCAGCATGAAGGAAAAGATGCATAAGCACGATCACGGCAAGCAACAAAATAGCGGCGATCATGCACATGGAGATGCTAAGAAATAATCGCGCAGCCTTCTGCTTTGACAGCGGTCTTTTATCCCCTTAAAGGCCGCTGTTAAAATAAACAATCCCGTGGCAAGACCACAGAGAATCGCAAGTTCAATTCTAATGTCTTAAACTGCCCGGCACTTTGCTCGGAGCTTTCTGTTCCAGCGGCTGTGGATCTAAAACAGCGACCGTCAAACCATCATCAATGAAATATTTTTTTGTCACATCGCGTATCTGTTCAGCAGTGACTGCTTTTAATTTTTCCAGAATGGTATCTATGTCACGATACGATAATCCTGTACTTTCCAGCCTACCAAGCTGCATGGCCTGAGAAAAAATGGAATCTTGCTGATACACATGACCCGCAATCACCTGCGCTTTCACCCGGGTAAGCTCTTCTTCTGTAACGCCCTCTTTAATAATCTTTTCGATCTCGGACCGCAGTGCCTGCTCCAATTCGACTACCGTTCTGCCAACGCTGGGTACCGCACTAATAAAGAAAATACTCGGGCCACGCGCGATCGCACCATAACCCGCACTGGTGGAATTAGCGATTTGACTTTCCCGCACCAGTGACTTGTTCAGCCTGGCCGAAGCATGCCCGTCCAGAATCCCCTCCAATATTTCCAGCGCATAAGGTTCCCAGTCTTCATTAACACTTCTAATCGCAGGCGCATGAAATCCCATGATGAGATAAGGCAGCTCTGCCGGTGCCTTGACGCTTATCCGTTTAGTGCCTAGCTGCGGTGGCTCGATTTGCGGTTTGCGAGCGTTGATCGCTAATAAGGGTTTCGATTGAATTGAGCCGTAGTTTTTTTGCGCTAGTCGAAACACCTCTTCTGCGTCGACATCTCCGACGATTATCAATGTTGCATTATTGGGCGCGTACCAGCGATCGTACCATTCCTGCGCATCTTCCACTTCCATGTTTTCCAGATCATTCATCCATCCAATGATTGGATTCTTGTAAGGATGCGACTGAAAAGCAACGGCCATCATTTTTTCATATAAGAGCGAACGCGCTTGATCGTCGGTACGTAACCTTCTTTCTTCCATCACCACTTTGATTTCTTTTTCGAATTCTCCTTTGGTTAGGACTAGGTTACGCATCCGATCCGCCTCCAATTCCATCGCCATCGGCAAATGTTTTTTATGCAATTGTTGATAATAAGCAGTGTAGTCATAACTTGTGAAAGCATTCTCACGCCCGCCAGCGGCCGCAATTTTTTTTGAGAACTCAGCGTCGGGAATTTTCTCCGTGCCTTTGAACATCATATGCTCCAGAACATGCGCGACACCGGTTACACCATTGATTTCATCAACGCTGCCCGCCTTGTACCAGATTTGAGTCACCACAACCGGCGAGCGATGATCTTGTTTCACAATCAATTTCAGACCATTATCGAGTAAATATTCATGAGGATTGGCAAATGCTGATGATGAGATCAGCAGATTTATTAGCAACAAAAGTCCAGAGATTGAGAAAGTGTTAAAAAAAGTGATGCGGTAATCAGGTTTCATTTTTACCAACCTAAAGTGAATAAACAGAATAAAATTGAGGTTTGAGAATTCCTCTGCATATTTGAGAGCCTACCAGAATGTTTAGTTTTTTTAAATCCAAAAAAGATCCTGCAGACTCAGGTGAAACACCAGCCAAACCCGATGCCGAGCTAGAATCCAAGCCGGAGGAATCAATCAGTTTTGCCAGTAAACTGAAACAAGGTCTTGCACGCACCCGGCAGAACTTGGGCAAACAACTATCAGGTCTATTTAGCGGCGGCAAGATTGATGAGGAATTTTACGAAGAACTGGAGACTATTTTGCTGACTTCCGATATAGGTGTCAGCGCAACCCATCAATTACTTGAAAATCTGCGCAAGCAAGTCAGGCGCGATGCATTAACAGATTCCATACAATTAAAACAAGCGCTTAAGGAATCTTTGATCGCCATGCTCGAGCCACTTGCCCAACCATTCGATACCACTACGCATAAACCTTTTGTCATCATGACAACGGGCGTCAATGGCGTAGGAAAAACAACCTCGATCGGGAAGCTTGCCAAATATTTTCAAACACAAGGTCAGTCAGTGCTATTGGCTGCCGGTGACACATTCCGAGCAGCAGCGCGTGAGCAATTAATCGCGTGGGGAGAGCGGAACAATGTTACGGTAATAGCACCGGACAGTGATCCGGACAAAAAAAGTGATCCGGCTGCGGTAATTTATGACGCAGTCAACTCAGCCAAAGCGCGCGGCATAGACATTGTACTGGCGGATACGGCTGGGCGCTTAACTACTCAGCTGCATTTGATGGAAGAAATTAAAAAAGTAAAACGTGTGATTGCAAAGGCGATGCCGGATGCCCCACATGAAGTGTTGCTGGTATTGGATGCCAACACGGGACAAAATGCAATTGCGCAAGTGAGAGCCTTTAATGACGCGCTGAACGTCACCGGATTGATCCTGACTAAATTGGATGGTACCGCAAAAGGCGGTGTAGTCGCAGCTATTGCAGGACAATACCCAGAGAATCCTCCCGCATTACGTTTTATTGGCATTGGCGAAGGCTTAGATGATTTAAGACCATTTGATGCCAGAGAATTTGTCGAAGCGTTGTTGGATTGAGAGTTACTGACAAGATAGCAATATATTAAATATATGATCACCTTCAAAAATGTCTCCAAACGTTATCCAGATGGCTACACCGCGCTGAATAACGTTGACCTTGCGGTAGAATCTGGCGAAATGGTATTCTTGACTGGGCATTCGGGTGCAGGTAAAAGTACATTATTAAAGTTGATTGCTGCAATAGAACGTCCGACTTCTGGCGTTATCGCAATCAGTGGACAGAATATCGCCCAACTCAAACCCGCCGCGATTCCCTATTTACGGCGCAAGATCGGTTTCATTTTTCAGGATCACAAGCTTCTGTTTGACCGCAATGTTTTTGAAAATGTTTTGTTGCCGCTGCAAATCAGCAATTTTGATAACAATACGGCGGCGTCCCGAGTGCGCGCCGCGCTGGATAAAGTGAGCCTGTTAAAAAAAGAAAAAGTTATGCCCATCACACTATCGGGTGGCGAAAGACAACGGTTGTGTATCGCGCGTGCAATCGTTCATCGACCTACTATTCTGATCGCCGACGAACCAACAGGCAATCTTGATGTTGATTATGCCCGGGATATTATGGCCATGTTCAGGTCGTTCAATCAGGTAGGCGTTACCGTGTTGATCGCAACGCATGATGCCTCCCTATTGGAAGACACCCAACATCGCATTCTGTCACTCAAGCAAGGAAAACTGGCCGCATGATACGCGCATGGCTGATGCAACATGGGTTTGTGTTTTTTCACACATTCAAACGACTAGCTTCCTCACCCGTTACCGTTTTACTCAGCATCACCGTGATGGGTATCGCACTTAGCCTGCCGACCGGTATCTATGTGTTGATGGAAAACTTGCAATCGGTATCCGGGCAAACAGCTAGCTCCCCGCAGATCAGTTTGTTTCTTAAACAGGATGCAAAAAAAGAAGATATTGATAAGGTCCAACAACGCCTGAAAGAAGTCTCACAGATCGTAAACTATCAGTTTATTCCAAAAAACGTTGCACTTACTCAGTTACAACAAAGTAGTGGGACCACCGATATCGCCGCCAATTTAGCCCACAACCCACTTCCAGATGCGTTCATCGTTTATACCCGGGAGCATACATCAGACTTTCTAGAACAGTTGAGACTGGTCATGCAAAGCTGGCCGGAAATTGCGCATGTACAATTTGACTCCGCTTGGATTGACCGGTTGAATGCGCTGCTTAAATTGGGGCGCTCGCTCGTGCTCATGCTAGCTACATTGCTGAGTATTGCAATCATTGCGATCATGTTTAATACCATTCGTCTGCAAATTCTGACTAAACGTGACGAAATAGAAATATCCAAACTCATCGGTGCAACCGATAGCTTTATACGTCGTCCTTTTCTTTATTTCGGCGCCATCCAGGGGGTGTCTGGAGGTATCGCAGCTTGGCTCATCATTATGTTGGGTATTGATGTGCTAAATCGAGAACTAGCACAATTTGTGCAACTATATGATTTTAATATAGAAATTCAGCATCTTTCTCTGCAAGATAGCATTAGCTTGCTATTGTTTTCTGCTTGGCTGGGATGGTTAGGCGCACGTATTTCTGTTGCAAACCATCTCTGGCAAATCGAACCTAAATAAGCTGAGATCTCATAGCGAAACTTTTTAAATACTTGGCACTCATAAACTGAGAGTGCTAAAATATGTTTAAAGTAGTGCACGGTCACAAACGTTTATTCAGGAGATTATTACAATGACGAATGCTTTAACGCTACCCACCACGGGTGGAAGTATTGAAGGCTATATTCAGTCTATTAATTCTTTTCCTATACTTACGCAAGAGGAAGAAACTAGCTTGGCTCGGCGACTATGGAATCATGGCGATATCGAAGCTGCGCAGCAGTTAATTATGTCTCATCTGCGTTTTGTAGTCGCGATAGCACGTGGCTATAAAGGATATGGTTTGCCCCAAGCTGATTTAATTCAGGAAGGTAATATCGGATTAATGAAAGCAGTCAAACGCTTTGATCCTGAACGCGGAGTGCGATTGGTATCTTTTGCCGTTCATTGGATTAAAGCCGAGATTCACGAATTCATCATGCGCAACTGGCGTCTAGTTAAAATTGCCACCACCAAGCAGCAGCGCAAATTATTTTTTAACTTGCGCAGTATGAAACATGGTTTGGACACCATGAATCCGCAAGAGGTTGATGCAATGGCTGCCCAGTTGGGTGTTAAAGCAGAAGAAGTCGTTGAAATGGAAAAACGTTTCAGCGGCTCGGATATTTCTCTGGAGCCCACTTCGGATAATGAGGATGACACATTCAGTCCAATCAGTTATCTGACGGATGGCGCAGAACCATCGCAACTCCTAGAAAAAGAACAAATTGCCTACCTGCGCGAAAAAGGATTACAGCAGTCACTTGATTGCCTGGACGAACGAAGTCGCCATATCATCGAGGCTCGTTGGTTAAGGGAAAGAGATACCGCAACACTACATGATCTCGCCGGTGAGCTTGGTGTATCGGCAGAGCGCGTTCGTCAGATTGAAGCTAAAGCACTACAAAAAATGCGTGGCGTCATGAAAGTCTCTGCATAAAGTATAAATTTGAACTATCATTCCAAGCACCCGCTAACTTCTCACAAAAGGTTAGCGGGTGTTGCACTTCTAAAAACCGGAGAGGTACCGAAGCGGTCATAACGGCGCTGACTCGAAATCAGATGGTCAGGTTATCCTGGCACATGGGTTCGAATCCCATCCTCTCCGCCATTTGCACATCCGTAGAGACCTTTGAAAAATTCAACGAATTTCCAAACTCGTTACAATTTCTTATTTTTTTTGTGTGTGGAAGAGTATCTTTTAGTAATTTCCTTGCTGAAATCACGCGAGCAATCACTTTTATCGATTATTATCGGCTCAGAAGGCGCATCTCTCCTGTGATTGCACTAGTAGCTGTCTATCAACATACAATCTGGGCAGCCTTTTTAGGTTGTATGCCATAGCTTGCAAGATATGCCAGGCATGTGCTTTGGCTTTGCCCCGGTAACGCAGCACCTTGGCTCCAAACCAGCGTGCCGGGCTACCAAAGGTTCGCTCTACAACATACCGGGCTTTGGAAATCAAGCTATTGCGTTCAATTGCCTCTGTGTCAGCGGCTTGTTCTTCACTGTCTTGTCCTGAATGCCACGTGCTTTCAAGGCTTCACGGTGTTTCTGACTACAGTAAGCTTCGTCCGCATGATCTGGGTGCTCGGTTCGATCTTGGTTTTATCAAGCAGAGTCAGTAGCGGTTTGCTGTCATGTTGATTGGCCGCAGTGGTTTCAACAGCTAACACCAAAACATTATTGTATCGTCATTCGCGCCTGAAAATGACTCTAACCGTGCAAAGCTATTGTTTTATCTAAAAATTCTTGGTACGCTTGCTTTGCGGGCATGTTCGACCCTTTGCATTTTAATTAGTCGTCCCTGAAAAATTCCCGTCAATCGCTATCTTGCGAGCAGCAGTTTCAAAAGGCTCTGTAGCAATCAATTGTTGAATTGAGAGTCAAATGTGTATCGGAATGCAAAAAAGAGGTATGCATGATGAAAGCATCTGAATTCAAAGATTGGATAAAATCGATTGAGCGAATGAGCCGCAGTCAGCGAGACAAGCTTCGAGAGAGATTAGAAGGAAAAGCCGGTGCTGATACGATCATAGAATTGATTGAACAAGGGCAGAGTGATGAACGAATTTGTCCCTATTGTCAGGGAACAAAGCTGTATCGGTGGGGTAAAGCGAGTGAGTTGCAACGCTATCGATGCCGCCACTGTAATCGCACGTTTAATGCCCTGACAGGCACTGCGTTGGCCCGATTACGCCACAAAGACAAATGGTCTGATTATGAAAGCGATGGTTCAAGGGTTAAGTGTACGTAAAGCAGCGATCAGGTGCGGAATCACCGAAAACACGAGCTTTAAATGGCGTCATCGTTTTTTGCGAGCGCCTGCAATCCATCAATCTAACAAAATGAATGGCATTGTTGAAGCTGACGAAATGTATTTTCTGGAATCTTTTAAGGGACAACATCATTTACCGAGAGCCGCACGCAAACGAGGTGGAAAAGCTGCCAAGCGTGGCACATCAAAAGAACAGATACCCGTGTTAGTGATACGAGATCGTCATGGTGAAACTGATGATCGTATACTGCGTGACACAAGCGCAGAACAAATCGGAACAGTGCTTATCCCTTTGTTAAGCAAAGATGTCATTCTTTGCACAGATGGAATGCCCGTCTACAGACAGATCACCAGGAATGCAAAAATTGTTCATCGTCCGGTTAACATTGCCGCAGGTCAACGAGTCATCAACGATGTTTATCACATTCAGCATGTTAATGCTTATGGCAGTCGGCTCAGACAATGGATGGCGAAGTTCCATGGTGTGGCAACACGCTATCTTGCAAGTTATCTGGGGTGGCATAGAATGATTGACCGTCTCGGTCAGAACGTTACACCAACACTTTGTTTTCTAAGATCACTTGGAAGAACAAGACAATTTCAACAGTTAATTACTACATAGCCTAAAAAAACATTGGCCATTGTAGCTGTTCTTGAACTTTATGACAAAAACCACAACCAGAGTAAAGTGATAAAAAGAGATGCGTTTGTAGAAAAAGCTTGTCAGAGTGCCAATGTAAAGTTGGTGCGCTTTCAATGTCGATCCAGTTATGAGCTTCAGTATGTCTGGGAGACTGTATTAAATTCTTTAAATCTACAGACATAAAATCCAATTTCCAACAGACAGCAAATTTGTGTATATGTGATCAAGTGTTAAAGTGTGCACACAGGAACACATTAAACGGTGCAATTTACCACACATAATGTAGATTCTAACAAACATGTTCACAAAGTAATTGTGTGGTTTTAAAAACTTTTTGCTTTGGCGTAAAACTTAATCTCTACCGGGTTTAATTCCTCGCTCCTTGGGGCGAGGAATTAAACCCGGTAGAGATTAAATTCTGCTGTGTAATTCTCATGTAGTTTCCTGCTCATTCTAAACTCCTTCTTTTCGTCATTTTATACGATAAAAAAGTGTCCATTATTTTCAGCAGGGGTAGAATGGCGGCCGGATTTGAAAAAAATACACCCTATTCTTTTATGTCCTCTTAGACGTAGAACCCCTAATTTGACTATTTTTTGCAATAGAGTCTATCGCAGAGATTCTTCCTATTGATCGCGAGTGACAGTTTCAATCGGATAATTTTAACAACTGAGCGTCCCAAAAACCAGGACATTTGTCCTGCAAGGACTACCGTAATGTCCTGGGATTTAGAGGGCAAAAATGCTATGTACGTCATAAGAAATCTTTGATAGATTCCTATGAATCTAAAGAGTAGTCGAATTATTTTAATCTCTTCCGGGTTTAATTCCTCGCTCCTTGGGGCGAAGGCTGGTTGAAAACCAGCAGGTTGAAGAGTGAAGTTAATACCCGGCACGCTTAATAATCAACTGCAACACCTAGAAGAGTTTAAGATGTTGAGATGGAAAAAATAGAGAAGCAGTACAAGCAGTTAAATGCTGAAGAAAGAGCGGTGATCATGTTAATGGGAGAAGAAGGTAGTGGATTGGGGAAAATAGGAAAATTTCTGAAACGTTTACCCAGTACAATTTCACGAGAACTCGCACGTATCCTGGGTACTGAATGTGGTTACATTGCGTTGCTGGTTGGGGCACGGGCTATTCGGCTAAGATTAAAGCCATGCAAGGAATTGAAGCTGGTGATGGGTAACGAGTTATTTGAGATTGTGAAGGGATATAATTGGTCATCTGAATAAATTGCAGGCACACTGCAGCGCATGTTCCCGGACAATTCAGAACACCGAATCAGCCACGAGACGATTTACTACACGCTGTATGCCCATGCCGCGAGTTGAGCTGCGGCGTGAATTGATCGCTTGCTTACGCTGGATCCGGGCGTTCCAAGACTCTTGTTGCCAGTGGATATGGCCACATCGCGGCAATGCAAAGTATTCATTTGCGCGCGCCGGAAGTGACGGATCGTTTGATTCCAGGGCATTGGGGAGCAAAGGCAAAGGCGCGAGGAACCGTTCTGCAGTTGGTACATTTGTTGAACGCGCTACCTTGATGGTGGTGGCCAAGATGCCCGATGGCACGGCACAATCAGCCCTGGATAGTTTCAGCGAGGCACTCAGCGAATTCTTCCTGAATTGCGCAAAACCTTCACCTACGACCAAGGGCGTGAGATGAGCAAACATGCGCAACTGACTGAGCGAACCGGCGTGGCTGTTTATTTCTGCGATCCACACAGACCTTGGCAACGGGGGGTCAATGAGAACACCAACGGATTATTGCACCAGTATTTGTCTAAAGGAGCGGATTTATCCAGCTACACACAAGAACAACTCGACGCTATTGCATGGAGTTTAAATACGAGACTGAGAAAATCTCTCGGCTTCCGATCACCAGTAGAAGTTTACTCTGAATATGGAGCTCGCTAAATTTGCCAATAAACATTAACTGTTGCAGTTGGTACTATAGCTTGATTGCAGTTATTACTTGAATCTATCATAAGGATAAAATGGAAATGACCAAAATATGGCATCAAAGGCTTGATCTGCAGCTGCAGCAATTCTATGCCACTGCTAGGTTATTATTATGCGTTGATCAGCACTTATCACTCCAGAGGGATATCCTTAGCTTGTTGTGGCAAATACCCTTTCGGATAATCTCTGTGATTTTGCTTTGCGCGGGACTCGCAGCGGTTCTTGCTGAACACGCCAAAGCTGCTGAAATCACTACCTATATAGCTACGCAGGTAGATATTATACCCATGGGATCGAAGCGTATCGCGCGAGCGATGAACGACAGTGGCGATATTGTGGGGACAGTCAAGAGGGAAGATAACCGTGGCCCAAATGGCGTAATTTGGAAAAATGGCGGACAGCTAGAGATTATAAAATCGCAGGGAGGAGGGGATTATAGCACTGCTTCCGGCATCAATAATAGGCTTAAAATCGTAGGCTCAACAAATACAGACACTGGAATGCACGCCTTTCGTCTCGGGCAAAATGGCGAACCTGTTCTCCTTGAAATGCTTCCAGGCGATACCGGCAGCGCAGCGTTGGCCATTAGTGGTTCAGGAAAGGTTGCTGGGTGGTCGAGTGGACCCACTGGAGTTCGAGCTGTTATATGGAGCCCCGCAGGTGAAATTCTGGCGCTACCAGCACTGTCCATTAGCAAGTCATGCCGGGGTCTAGCAATTAACGACAATGGGGATGTTGCGGGAGTGTGTGACATCGACTCAGGGCCGCGTGCGGTGCTATGGAGTGGCGGCTCCGACAAAACTGCTCTGGATCTAGGCACGCTTCCTGGCGATCATTGGAGTGAAGTGTTAAGTATTAATAACAAGGGTGATGTCGTTGGAACTTCCGGCGATGAGGAGAGTAACCGGTACCACGCCGTTCTCTGGCCTAATGGGAGCGCCATCAAGGATCTAGGCACACTTCCTAATCAGACGTCGAGTAAAGCGCTAGCAATCAATAATAAAGGTACGGTGGTTGGAGTCTCAAGCTATAACAGTGAGGGGCATACATCCGAGGAACGCGCATTCGTATGGACAAATCAAAGAGGCATGCAGGATTTGAACGACTTGCTATTGCTGAGTTCCGGCTTCGTACTCTCTCATGCAATCGCGATTAGCTCCCATGGGATCATTGCCGCAATTGGCCACGATAAGAACGCATCCCATGATAGTCACCCACATGATACTCATGAGCTTTCACTTCAAATCTTCCGACTAAACCCGCAATTGGATGGCTCTAGATAATGTTTAATCGTAACTTTATATTTATTATAAACACTGTCGCTGTCCTGGTAGGAGGGTTCTGTGCCACTACAGTAAGGGCGGCACCTGATCTCATCGGAGAATGGGAACAGATCCTGCCGGGATTACCCTTCTTTCCAGTCCATACCAATCTGTTGCCGACAGGGAAGATAATGGTCTGGCCAGGAAATGGCGTATCCGGCAACGATCCCAGAACTTGGGATCCCGAAGACCATAGTGTGGTTGCTCTCAGTAAACCGGGTTACGACCTTTTCTGTGTTGGACATACATTCTTGGCTGACGGTACCTTGTTCGTAGCTGGCGGACACGTTTCTAATTTCGTGGGGCTGTCACGAACATCTACGTACAACTATTTAACCGATACGTGGAGCAGTTTTCCTGATATGAACGCTGGCCGATGGTATCCGACAACCACCGCTCTAGCTAATGGTGATGTTTTGACGATTTCTGGTGATATTGACACTATAGTTGGAGTCAACCCACTGCCGCAGGTATTTCAGGTATCGACGGGTACTTGGCGGGATCTTACCAGTGCTCAGCTCCAAGTAGATGATTACCCTAGGATGTTTCTGTCACCAAACGGAAAATTATTTAATGCTGGGCCCTCGGCGACAACCCGTTATCTGGATACATCTGGAACCGGTGCATGGAGCTTCGTCGCGACTAGGGGCAGTGGATACAGTGACTATGGGTCTGCAGTGATGTATGCGCCAGGTAAGATACTGGTGATGGGCGGCGGGCAGCAACCCCCCAAGAAAACGGCTGAGGTCATCGATCTCAACGAAGCATCACCAACTTGGCGTGTTGTTGGCTCTATGCAATATGGCCGAAGACATCTCAACGCAACGCTATTGCCAGATGGCACTGTATTAGTCACAGGCGGCACCTCCTCGCCAGGTTTTAATGATACTACCGGTCATGTGGATGCAGCAGAACTGTGGGATCCAGTAACCGAACAATGGACAACGCTCGCCAGCAGCGCAGGAATTCCTCGCGGATATCATTCTACAGCACTACTTCTGCCGGATGGTCGGATTTTTAGTACGGGCGGTGACTTTCAACCGGAGATCGAAATATACTCACCGCCATATCTTTTTAAGGGAGCTAGGCCAACGATCACCTCGGCGCCATCCAGTATTACCTATGGAGACTCATTCTCGGTTGATACCCCAGACGCTGCCACAATCTCCAAGGTTACTATGCTGAAAATCGCTTCGGTGACCCACGCTTTCAACCAGAGCCAGGTTATTAGCGATCTGAGTTTTTCTCAGACCGCTGGGGGACTCAGCATCACGGCTCCTCCAAACCCCAATGTGGCATCGCCGGGTTACTACATGCTCTTCATTTTGAATGGAAGCGGTGTCCCATCTGTTGCTAAGTTTGTCAATATCGGTCCCGGCCCCAAACCAACAGTCTCTATCAGCGCACCAGCAAATGGCAGTACTGTCGCAGGCTCTGTCACGCTCTCTGCCAATGCTTCTGACGACATTGGCGTCTCAGGCGTACAGTTCAAGCTTGACGGCACTAATATTGGTGCCGAAGACACTACTTCTCCTTACACTATCACGATGGACAGCACGGCTGTGGCCGATGGCCCGCACACGATTACAGCCGTTGCGCGGGATGCGGATGGAAATACGACAACAAGTCCGGGCGTGGATATAACGGTCAACAATGCCAATCCCCTCCCCGATGTCATTGTCACACAGCTTTCCTATGTTAATGGCATCTTTACGAGCACGGTTAAAAATCAGGGTACCGCAGCTACCCCTGCAGGTGTAGCTGTTGGCGTAGGATATTCAGTGGATGGTAAATACAAGACCTGGGGCGCTGTAAACGGGCCCATGGCCGCAGGAGCATCTGTCATTATTGGTACCAATGGGACGCCCTACACCATTCCTGATGGAACACACACGATGACGGCTTATGTTGATGACGCAGAGCGGTTTGCGGAGTTGGACGAAACTAACAATCAGATCTCCATGCCAGTTACCGGCGGTATAACTGACATTATAGCTCCCACCGTCTCCATAACTATCCCCATCGAAGGTATTACTGTTTCTGGCTCTTCTGTCACGCTCTCTGCCAGCGCATCTGATAATGTCGGTGTGTCAGGGGTGCAGTTCTTAGTCAGTGGTGACTATCCGCTCGCTGAAATTACAACAGCGCCATACACTGTCACGTGGAACAGCATGGCCGTGGCCGATGGCCCGCACACGGTCACAGCCGTTGCGCGGGATGCAGCAGGAAACACGGCAACAAGTCCAGGCGTGGGTATAACGGTCAGCAACGCCACGCCTTTCCCCGATGTCATTGTCACGCAGCTTTCTTATGCCAATGGCATCTTCACGAGCACGGTTAAAAATCAGGGTACCGCAGCGACCCCTGCAGGCGTAGTTGTCGGCATGTCATACTTAGTGGATGGTAAATACAAGACCTGGGGCGCTATAAACGGGCCCTTGGCAGCTGGCGCATCTGCCACTATTAGCACTAATGGTGCACCCTACACCATTCCTGACGGAACACACACGATGACGGCTTATG
Source organism: uncultured Nitrosomonas sp. (assembly GCF_902826915.1). Lineage (GTDB taxonomy): Bacteria > Pseudomonadota > Gammaproteobacteria > Burkholderiales > Nitrosomonadaceae > Nitrosomonas. The sequence continues at coordinate 19,999 of NZ_CADEGP010000025.1, read as the reverse complement.
TTGATGACTTAAACCGATTTATGGAGTCGAACGAGACTAACAACCAGTTTTCCGTACCGATTGCTGTTGGCGGAACAAGTCCCACCGTCTCCATAACTACCCCCACCGAAGGTACTACTGTTTCGGGTTCTTTCATCACGCTATCTGCTAATGCAGCTGACGACATTGGCGTCTCAGGCGTACAGTTCAAGCTTGACGGCACTAATATTGGTGCCGAAGACACTACTTCTCCTTACACTATCACGATGGACAGCACGACCGTGGCCGATGGTCCGCACACGATTACAGCCGTTGCGCGGGATGCAGATGGAAACACGACAACAAGTCCAGGCGTGGGTATAACGGTCAGCAACGCCACGCCTTTCCCCGATGTCATTGTCACGCAGCTTTCTTATGCCAATGGCATCTTCACGAGCACGGTTAAAAATCAGGGTACCGCAGCGACCCCTGCAGGCGTAGTTGTCGGCATGTCATACTTAGTGGATGGTAAATACAAGACCTGGGGCGCTATAAACGGGCCCTTGGCAGCTGGCGCATCTGCCACTATTAGCACTAATGGTGCACCCTACACCATTCCTGACGGAACACACACGATGACGGCTTATGTTGATGACTTAAACCGATTTATGGAGTCGAACGAGACTAACAACCAGTTTTCCGTACCGATTGCTGTTGGCGGAACAAGTCCCACCGTCTCCATAACTACCCCCACCGAAGGTACTACTGTTTCGGGTTCTTTCATCACGCTATCTGCTAATGCAGCTGACGACATTGGCGTCTCAGGCGTACAGTTCAAGCTTGACGGCACTAATATTGGTGCCGAAGACACTACTTCTCCTTACACTATCACGATGGACAGCACGACCGTGGCCGATGGTCCGCACACGATTACAGCCGTTGCGCGGGATGCAGATGGAAACACGACAACAAGTCCAGGCGTGGGTATAACGGTCAGCAACGCCACGCCTTTCCCCGATGTCATTGTCACGCAGCTTTCTTATGCCAATGGCATCTTCACGAGCACGGTTAAAAATCAGGGTACCGCAGCGACCCCTGCAGGCGTAGTTGTCGGCATGTCATACTTAGTGGATGGTAAATACAAGACCTGGGGCGCTATAAACGGGCCCTTGGCAGCTGGCGCATCTGCCACTATTAGCACTAATGGTGCACCCTACACCATTCCTGACGGAACACACACGATGACGGCTTATGTTGATGACTTAAACCGATTTATGGAGTCGAACGAAACTAACAATGGGTTTTCTCAATTGGTGACAGCGCCATGAATTCTACTCTCTATTGTGCTGGTTTATCAACAACATCTATGAGTTAATAGAGCACTGTTGAATAGAACTTTCTATGATGGCATCATATACTGAAACACCTAGGAGATTATATAGCTATGGATATAGTGGCAGTTGTAGGATTGGGATACGTCGGTTTACCTTTAGCTGTTGAATTTGGGAAAGAGAGGCAAACAATTGGCTATGATCTTTCGGTAAACAAGATTGATAGCTATAAACAATACATTGATCCAACAGGAGAAGTTTCAACTAAAGATCTGCGCCAAGCAAGTCAATTAACTGTCACTACTGATCCAAGCAAATTATCGCAAGCTGATTATGTTGTTATTGCTGTGCCAACACCAGTTGATCTTGCACATCAACCAGATTTTAAACCATTGATTGGTGCCAGTGAAAGCGTCGGAAAATACCTTAAGCGCGGTGCAATTATTATATATGAATCTACTGTTTATCCTGGGGCAACTGAAGAAGTTTGTATTCCCGTATTAGAAAAGCACTCAGGTATGAAATGGAAACAAGATTTTCATGTTGGATTTTCACCTGAGCGGATTAACCCTGGTGATAAGCAACATACGCTGACAACAATTCTTAAAGTGGTGTCTGGAGATGATGAAATATCTCTAGAAAAAATAGCTCAGTTATATGAGAGCATTATTACTGCCGGTGTTTATCGCGCTTCAAGTATTAAAGTCGCTGAGGCTGCCAAAGTGATCGAGAATACCCAACGGGATTTGAATATCGCGTTAATGAATGAGCTGGCTATTATTTTTGATAAATTGGAAATTGATACTCTGGAAGTATTGGAAGCTGCTGGTACGAAATGGAATTTTTTGCCATTTCGTCCTGGTTTAGTTGGCGGGCATTGTATTGGTGTAGATCCTTATTATCTAACGCATAAAGCTGAAATGGTTGGCTATATACCACAGGTGATACTAGCAGGCCGCCGTATTAACGACAATATGGCAAAGTTTATTGCTGAGCAAACTATTAAGCAGATCATTAAAGCTGGCTTCAATGTACATGCCGCCAAGGTAAATGTGCTTGGATTGACTTTCAAAGAAAATTGCCCAGACTTAAGAAACTCAAAGGTTATTGATGTAATTCGTGAACTTCAAGATTATGGTGTGGAAATTCATGTTTGCGACCCTGTAACAAACGCAAAGGAAGCAATACACGAATACGCTATAGAACTTGAATTATGGGAAAATCTTCCATGTGCTGAGGCCATGATTGTAGCTGTTTCTCATCAGGAATTTATCTCCAAGACCGTACTAGACTTGCAATCTAAGATTGTTAATAATGGTTGTCTTATTGATGTTAAATCTCAGTTCAATCAATCTGAATTCCTTAGAAAAGGACTTAAAGTCTGGAGACTCTAATTTAATCTCTTCCGGGTTTAATTCCTTGCTCCTTGGGGCGAAGGCTGGTTGAAAACCGGCAGTCTGAAGAGCGCTTTTAATACCTCGCTGCTTGCGGCGGGGTGCTTTATTAAAATGAGAAACTATCTAAATGACATCTTACCAAAGAATTCAGCAGGAATTATATGAAAACCAATATTGCTGGCTCATTACTGGGGTCGCCGGCTTTATCGGATCAAATATTCTAGAAACTTTATTAAAGTTGAACCAGAGGGTTATTGGTCTGGATAATTTCTCAACGGGTTATCAACATAATCTCGATCAAGTCAAAGAGATAGTCGGGAATGATACTTGGAAAAATCTCAGATTTATTGAAGGAGATATTTGTGAAATCAATGATTGTAGGATAGCCTGCGAAGATGTTGATTTTGTTTTGCATCAAGCTGCCCTGGGTTCGGTACCACGGTCTATTAATGATCCAATCTTAACGAATGAAAACAACATTTCAGGTTTTTTGAAAATTCTGATGGCCTCTCGTGAGGTTTCTGTTAAACGATTTGTGTATGCTGCATCCAGTTCAACTTATGGAGATCAACCTGATTTACCAAAAATAGAGTCAGTTATAGGACAACCCCTTTCGCCATACGCGGTTACTAAATATGTCAATGAGCTTTATGCCGATGTTTTTGCACGCTGTTATGGTACAGAGTCTATTGGACTACGTTATTTTAACGTATTTGGTCCAAGGCAAGACCCAAATGGCGCATATGCTGCAGTTATTCCACAGTGGATTGCCGCCTTGATTAGGAATGATACATTGAAAATTAATGGCGATGGCGAAACTAGCAGAGATTTTTGTTTTGTAGATAATGTGGTTCAAGCAAACTTACTTGCGGCACTGGTTAGAAGACATCAATCAGTGAACCAAGTCTACAATATTGCGCTCAATGAGCGCACCAGCTTAAATCAGCTTTATGCAATGATGCGTTCTTTACTGATTGATAAATTTCCTGATCTTCGTAGCCACCAACCCCAATATTCTGCATTCCGGAAAGGTGACATTCGTCATTCTCAGGCGGATATTTCAAAGGCAAAGGATCTTCTGGGTTATGAACCCACACATTTTATTAATGAGGGCCTTACATGTGCTATGGATTGGTACGTAGCTAATCTTTCCTAGGGCGTGCTGACAATTGGATGTAAGTGAATCTGTAATATTTATGGTTTTCTCGTTGGGTTTTGAATTGCCGATGGAGAGGTGGATGATTGTTCTGCAGCTCCGCAGCTGATTGTCAGATTACTTGATGTGAAGTGATCATTGCAGACAAAGGTTATGATAGCGAGCGTATACGGCAACAGATTGCGAAGAACGGAGTTGGTCGGGTCTATAATACCAAGAAAGCACAATTCGTTGAAAGTTAATACAGACCTGGACTGGAACTTGTATAAATATCGATTTTTGGTGGAAAACGCTTTTGCGTAATTAGAGCAATATTGCGCAGTGACAACGCGACATGACAGGCTGAAGATAAATTACGAAAGCATGATTTTCATGGCTTGTAGATATCTAGACTACCCATGTGAAATGTCAACAGATTTTAGAAGATAACAAAAAGTATTGGAGGAGGTACTTGAAACAATTAGGACAAATCCAGATCATTAATACTTTGATTGAGAGCCGTGCAGGAATACCTTCAATGCGCTGGCAGGAGCGTCGTTGGCTTTATTGTGCAACAAGAGAGAACAAATGGCTGGAGGAATACGCACCGCAAATGACTGAAGGGCAAAGCAGTCGTAAAAACGCCAAAGCCGGTGGCGCGCATCGAAACACGTCATTTCGTGAGCACCACCGTATCCAGCGAAGATTAGTTGGTATCGCTGAAGCAGGCGGGGCATTTTTTCTTAAATTTTGTTCAAGGGTAAGAGCCAATAAATGGCTCCAGCTATACTCAAGCGCGGTGAAAGAGCTTCGAGACGTGACCTATCCAACGAACAAATTCCTATGCTGATTTGCCGTGATCGCACTGGAGGTGCTGCCGATTTTGTTTCGGAAAAGACCAACAAGATAAACATTGGTGCTGCTGCTCGTGAAATAGTCATCGTACATCGCTCAACTAAATTAGCCGCGGGTATCTTTCTACTCGTTGCCAAGGTCTATACGTTCAGGACGTCAACAATGCCTACGATAGTTGGCTCAAAGAATGGATGCGCAGATTTTTCACGGCATTGCTACGTGTTACTTTCCAAGCTATCTTGGCTGGAGGTGGATAATCGATCAAGCTCGTGATTCACCATTTCCTCGTGCAATTATGCACGTAGCATTAGACATGAACTCAAACCAACAATCAAGAATGATATAGATAAAATAAATATATGAAGTATGATATAGCCATCGTCGGAGCTGGAATTGTTGGTTTAGCTACTGGACTCCAAGTTTTGAAGAAAAGCCCTGATTTGAAGATTTGTTTTATAGAAAAAGAATCTACTATTGCCCAGCACCAAACAGGCCATAATAGCGGAGTCATTCATTCTGGTATTTATTACAAACCGGGAAGCCTCAAAGCTCTGAATTGCAAACGGGGGTATGACCTGATGTTGGAGTTTGTTAGGGCATACGATATTCCATACGAACTTTGTGGCAAAATTATTGTAGCAACGGAAGAAAAGGAACTTTTAGGACTAGATGATATATATAAGCGAGGTATTGAAAATGGATTAAAAGATTTAGAATTACTAAGTAGCCAGGAAATTAAAGGAATAGAGCCCTATGTGTCAGGTATAAAGGCTATACGTGTCCCACAGACGGGTATTACGGATTATAAGTTGGTTGCGAGGAAGTATAAAGAACTTTTAGATACTAGAGGGGTAGATTTCTTTTTTGAACATAAAGTAATTGACTTAGATAATGGAGATAGAAGTGTAACAATTAGAACGAATAAAGGCGAATTTCAGTCAGACAAGGTAATTAATTGCGGAGGGCTTTACTCAGATAAACTGGCTCGAATTACGGTTGATGACCTGGAATATAAGATCGTGCCATTTCGTGGAGAATATTACCACCTAAAGCCAAATGCAAATCACTTAATAAAGGGCCTAATATATCCTGTTCCGGATCCTAGCTTTCCTTTTTTAGGAGTTCATTTTACAAAGACAATCCAGGGAGGAGTGAAATGCGGCCCGAATGCAGTTTTTGCTCTCGGTCGAGAGGGTTACCAGAAGAGCAACATCAATGTTAGTGAATTATTTGAGTCCTTGACATATTCTGGATTTCTCTCATTAGCCATGAAGCACTGGAAAGCAGGTTGTATGGAAATGCATCGGTCCTTTTCCAGAAAGGCATATGTCGAATCGCTTCAAAAGCTCATTCCATCCATTACGGGCGATGATGTACTCCCGGGCTTAACAGGCGTTCGGGCACAGGCTATAAAAAAAGATGGTTCAATGGTAGACGATTTCTTAATATTGCATAATAAGCGCATTATTAATATTTGCAATGCACCATCACCGGCAGCTACTGCGTCTTTAGCAATTGGGGAACATGTCGCCTCAATAATATGAAGACAATTAGAAGATATATATTATAGGAACTTAGGAATTATTATGAAAAAAATTCTAGTTACAGGAGGAGCGGGATATATTGGCTCCTTAGTAGTAAGACAATTACTTGCTAAAGGTGGATATCACGTAAGAGTAATTGACTCGCTCAAATGGGGCGGTGATGCACTTTATGATGTAATGCAACACCCCGAATTTGAATTTATAAAAGGCGACATACGGAATCAGAATGACTTAGATAAAGCATTAACAGGAATAAATGGGATTATTCATCTAGCAGCGATAGTTGGTGATCCAGCTTGTACCAAATTTAGCGACGAAGCTAAAGAAACTAATTGGAAAGCTTCCATAAAACTCTTTGATGCAGCTGAGCAGGCCGGAGTAGATCGATTTGTATTTGCATCTACCTGTAGTAACTACGGCAAGATGGCGAACAGCGATGGATTTCTGAATGAAAATTCTCCACTAAACCCTATTTCACTATATGCAGAGTTGAAAGTTAAATTTGAAGATTATATCCTCAATCAACGAAAGGACAGTAGGATGTGTGCTACCTCACTGAGATATTCTACAGTTCATGGATTCTCGCCACGAATACGATTTGATCTTACTGTAAATGAATTTACAAGAAATATGGTTTTAGAGCATTTCCAGGAAATATGGGGAGAACAGTTTTGGAGACCGTATTGTCATGTTGATGATTTGTCAAGCGCAGCAATTCTAGTATTAGAATCGCCTACGGAGAAAGTTAAGACCAATGTTTTTGGTGTAGGAGACACTAGTGAAAACTATCAAAAAGGCATGATCATTCGCGAGGTTCAAAAACTTGTTGACGGGGAAGTTAAATATGTAGCAAAGAACGAAGATCCTCGTGACTATAGAGTGGACTTTACAAAAATAAAAGAAGAATTAGGTTTCAAAATCACTAAAACTGTTCCTGATGGCATACGAGAGATTAAAAAAATACTGGATTCACGGATCATCGATGATCCGTATGGTCAAAAATTTCGAAATATTTAAATACTAAAGTCTCATCGTTGTTTCGCCGTCTTAAGATTACCAAGGTGCACAATGGTTGTATGCTGAAGGTAATTTTGATAGAACTTGCTATTTTTAAATAATAACTCCATAAAATTGCTTTTGGGCACAGGTAGATACAGGTGTTTTCTTAAAATAAAGCACCCCGCCGCAAGCAGCGAGGTATTAAAAGCGCTCTTCAGACTGCCGGTTTTCAACCAGCCTTCGCCCCAAGGAGCAAGGAATTAAACCCGGAAGAGATTAAAAAATTCACGCAGATAATCATGCAATTAATATTGCTGCAGAGAAAAGCATGAACTTCACTTTAAACTTACAATTCCCCGTGGTCTTACCGCGAGGATAGGTGCAGGGCGCGCGGAGAAATCTATTATTAATACCTGCGTAAGTAGCTGCAGATCGAGCGAATACAAACCCTATATTCTATAGGATGATGCTGATGAACGAACTTATAAAACAATTAATACTATAAATCATGATTTTACTTTCCGGACCAAATATTTCTGGCAACGAATGGAAATATGTTAAAGATTGCCTAGATACAGGCTGGATTTCCTCAGTAGGCTCCTATGTTACTAAATTCGAAAATATGCTGGCCGAATTTTCCGGCTCCAAATATGGAGTCGCCACTTCTAATGGAACAGCAGCATTACACATTTCATTAATTCTTTTAGATATTAAACAAGGTGATCGTGTAATTGTACCTAATCTCACTTTTATAGCCAGCGTAAACTCCATAAAATATACGGGAGCTGATCCTGTATTTATAGATGTTGATCCTAATACTTGGCAAATGGATTTAAATCTGCTTGAGTCATTTCTTGAGGAGAACACTCAGATAGAAGAGAAGGGCGCCAGATTAAAACTCAATGGTGCGTTAATAAAAGCGATAATGCCTGTTCATGTATTGGGTAATATGTGCAATATGGATAAGCTATTATCTATTGCTAATAAGTTCAATTTAAAGGTGGTAGAAGATTCGACCGAAGCTTTGGGTTCTTACTATAATGGCAAGCATGCCGGATCCTTTGGTGAACTTGGTTGCTTTAGCTTTAATGGGAACAAGATAATCACGTGTGGTGGTGGTGGTGCAATTGTGACAGATAATGAAGGTTTAGCGAAAAAAGCTAAGCATTTAACTACTCAAGCAAAAGCGGATAGTTTTGAATATTTTCATGACGAAATTGGTCATAATTATAGATTGGTAAATACCAGTGCAGCCATAGGGGTTGCACAAATGGAACAGCTTGAAAGGTTCATTCGGTTGAAGCATGAGATCAAGAATTTTTATCAGGAACAGTTGTCAGGAGTGGGGGATATTGAGTTTCAATCCATTGAGAAAAATACAAACCCTAATTGGTGGTTGTTTACTATAAAGACGGAAAGGCAGAAAGATCTCTTGAAAATTTTAAATGAAAACGAAATGCAGTCTCGTCCCTTCTGGATTCCAATGAATCAATTACCAATGTTTAAAAATGATTTATATGTCACAGAAAATGATTTGTCTAATTCTATTTATCAAAGATGTTTAAGCATACCATGCTCTACGGATATCACTATTGAACAGTTGACTAGTATTTCGGAAACTATAAAGAAAGTATATGTACAGAATTTTTAAGAGGATATTTGATTTTTTATTAGCGCTAATTGCGCTAATCTTTCTTTTACCTCTTTTTATTCCAGTAATACTAATTTTAAGTGTCACTGGTGAAAGAGAAGTGTTCTATTTACAAAACAGGGTAGGGTTCAAAAATAAGTGCTTCAAGATTTGGAAGTTCGCTACCATGCTAAAAGATAGCGAAAAAATTGGAATGGGAAGTATTACGGTATGCAATGATTCGCGAGTTCTTCCCTTTGGGAGTTTCCTTCGAAAGACTAAAATTAATGAATTACCACAAGTCATCAATGTTCTAATTGGTAGTATGAGCATTGTTGGTCCGAGACCGCTTATGCTTGTCGATTTTAAGAAATATAATTTGGAACAACAGAAATCAGTTTACAATTGCAAGCCTGGGATTACAGGTATTGGATCGATTGTTTTTCGAGATGAACAAAAGATGGTTTCCAATACCAGTATGGATCCTCAAGAATATTATCTTAAACAGATTATACCTTACAAAGGAAGGTTGGAAGCTTGGTATCAGGAAAATGCTTCATTACTGGTTGATTTTAAAATTATCTTCTTAACAGCTTGGGTAATCATCTTTCCTAATAGCGATTTACATAATTATATTTTTAATGATTTACCAAAACAATCGTAAACACGGATGATTGTGTATTGCGGATTCGAATAATAAAGTGTAGTCAAGTTACGTAGCAATTAAATCTGTAACGATTTAATCTCTTCCGGGTTTAATTCCTCGCTCCTTGGGGCGTAAAATATTCGCGTGAGCGAATATATACATAAGCGACATAACGTAACAACATTGCTTTATCACTTGGTATTTCCAGCGAAATATCGTCGCGCTGTGTTCGATAAGGCAATAGATAAGAGACTGGGAGATGTGTGTCTTGAGCTGGAGAAGCGTTACCAGTTGAAATTTCTGGAGATTGGAACAGATGAAGATCATGTTCATTTTTTAGTGCAAAGCGTTCCTTCCTATAGTGTAACAAAACTGGTAACGCTGATTAAGAGTATCACAGCAAGTGAGATATTTCGCTTGTGTCCTCATGTCAAAAAACAACTCTGGGGCGGTGAGTTTTGGAGTGATGGCTATTTTGCGAGTACTGTTGGTCGTCATGGCGATGAACACACGATAAGGAACTATGTTAAGGGACAAGGGAAAGAGTATCAAAAACTACACGAAGATAGGCAGCTTGCACTTTTCTAACTTCCCACATCTCACAGCTCTGATACCTCGCCCCTTGGGGCGGGGGCGTTCATTTAAACTTAAACTGTCCGGTTTTTGTGAAGCATTGCGGCGCATCAAGAGCAGCCTTATAGATAATGGATTGATATGGTTGTAGCTTGGCTTGATCGCATCCGCCGTCACATGGTGAATCCGGAATCGCATCATCGCCGTATTGCCGGCAGCTTTCTGTTGGTGAGTTTCTTTGCTCTGGTTGGAAAACTGGCTGGCGCAGCGAAGGAAATGACCATTGCATGGCGCTACGGCATCAGCGAGACCGTGGATGCTTATATCTTCGTTTTCACTCTGACCACTTGGTTTCCAACTATTTGGTTCAGTGCCTTGACTGTTGTGTTGGTGCCGCTTGCGGCACGTCTAAGAATTAACGATCCATCGGAGATACCTAGATTTAGGAGTGAGCTGCTGGGCTTCACATTGATATTTGGTATTCTCCTATGCATTCTGATGTATTGGATACTTCCTTATATCTTGAATGCAGGCTGGACGAGGCTATCTGTACCCACATTGGACTTGGCGAGCAAGTTCGCTAGAGTGCTTGCGCCGCTCGTGCTACTGGGCTTTATTATCAGCCTATTTTCCGCTTGGATGTTGGCTGGTGGTCACCATCGTAATACACTTCTCGAGGCGATACCAGCCTTGGTATTGCTTGGGGTGTTGTTGTTGCCTTCATCTTGGGTATCTGAACCATTACTTTGGGGTACCCTTGCGGGTTCAGCATTCCAGTTAGCAGCATTGTCCGTACCTCTTAAACAACGAGGTGAGTTACAGGCACCACACTTTAGTTTCCATTCGCCAGCTTGGAAAGGTTTCTGGGATGCCATTGGAGTGTTGGCGATCAGTCAAACTTTAATGAGCTTCACAGGTATCATCGATCAATTCACTGCGGCCAATCTTGGGGCCGGCGCAATTTCCACTCTGAGTTACGCCCATCGTGTTGTTGCGCTCCTGTTGACCTTGGGTGCGATGGCGATCGGCAGGGCAATCTTACCTGTTTTTTCTGACATGTTTGCAAGAGGGGTAGGCGACCTCAGAAGAACTGCTTTTCAATGGGGTGCGTGGATGTTTCTGCTCGGGTTTGGTGCATCTCTGGTTACTTGGTTGCTTTCGCCTTGGGTTGTTGCCATTCTTTTCGAGAGAGGTGCATTCAACGCTACGGATACCAATAGTGTATCGGAAGTGTTACGTTGGGGACTCGTGCAGGTGCCATTCTATTTTGCTGGGCTAGTTGTGGTACAATTACTGGCGAGCCAGCAACGTTATGGGGTGATTGCGTTTCTCGCAATCACCAATCTCTTCGTAAAAATGCTCTGTAATTTTATGTTAGCTGAATGGATGGGAGTGCCAGGCATTGCTTTGGCAACCGGATTAATGTATGTGTGGTCGACAATCTGTTTGTATATTGCTGCGCTTCGAGTAATCCGACCATAATCATAAGTATGAATATCGTTATCCTTACTAATTCTATGAGCAGCGGTGGCGCGGAGCGTGTTACTGCTAATCTAGCCAATGAATGGGCTAAGTGTGGTTGGCAGGTTACAGTGATTACGCTTGCGCCGAAGTCGATGGATTTCTACGAATTGAGTTCTGATATATCACGTATCGCACTTGATCTCTCTGGGGAGTCCTCCAGCATCTTGAAGGCGATTCTCTCAAATCTGCACCGCGTCATTGCTATCCGACGTGAACTACGCAGGCTTTCTCCAGACATCGTTCTAGCAGTGATGACTACCTCCTCTGTGCTTGCTATATTAGCCGGAATAAGGCTTGGTATTCCAGTAATTGCTACGGAGCACAATTATCCACCGATGAAACCGGCAAACTTATTCTGGGACCGAATTCGCAAATGGACTTACCCTTATGCAGCGCGCGTAGTGATGCTTACAAGTGAAGGGCTAGACTGGCTGAATAATAAAATTCCTCGTGCACGAGGGGTGGTTATCCCCAACCCATCTTCCTATCCGTTGGCAATATCCGAGCCCTTTTTAGCTCCAGCAGCATGGATTGCGTCAGAGCGTAGGCTCCTGCTCGCAGTAGGTCGCTTGGACGAACAAAAAGGCTTTGATTATTTGCTCATGGCTTTTTCAGAGCTTGTAGCGGCACACCAGGACTGGGACCTGGTAGTTCTTGGAGAAGGTTTACTACGAGAGGCACTGGAATTACAAATGCAAACACATGCCCTGGAAACGCGAGTGCACTTGCCGGGTCGTGTGGGTAATGTGAGCGACTGGTATCAACGTGCCGATTTGTATGTGATGAGTTCACGCTACGAAGGCTTTCCTATGACCTTGGTTGAGGTCATGGCACATGGATGTGCGGCAGTGAGTTATGATTGCGATACTGGCCCGCGCGATATTATCCGGCATGGTGTAGACGGATTGCTGGTAAGTCCGGTGGGTGATGTGCCTGCTCTCGCTAGTGCACTAGATCAATTGATGCGGAATGATGAAGCACGCGAGCGTATGGGGCAGAGGGCCATCGAAATCAGAGAGCGTTATTCGCCAGAAAGTATATTGACCATGTGGAACAAACTTTTTAACGAGGAAGTCTCAAGCCAGGTTATTAAATGTTAGTTATAAACATGAGGCAATCTCTTCATGTCACATAATACAAGAATATCTAGAAGCCATTGGTTTGCTTCCATCAGCTTGGCAGTGCTGGGGATAATTTTTCTAACCAATTGGCCTAATTATTATTACACCATACTTGGTGGACCACCGACTACATTGTATTATGCAATAGCTGGCATAATGGCATCGATGTTGATTTTTATACGTCCGAGTGCGTTGAATCCTTTGCTAAATGAACCGCTGCTTTATTGGTTTGTGGTTTATGCAATAACCGGCTTACTCTGGTTGGTGCTGATTGACGATGGATATCTTGATCTTGAGAATCGTGGATGGCGGGTAAGGTTTTTAATGATGTTGTTGTTCGCGGTTAGTCTGGTGTTGGCGTCAGCTACAGATCTTCACCGATTAGTATGGATATGGTTTGGCTGTGCCTTATTTGCGGCTATATGTTTCTGGGTGGATTTTCTTAAACCTGCCTTCTTTGTTCCTTTTGATAATGAATTGAGTAATCCGGGGCGCGCGTCAGGCTGGTTTCTCAATGCCAATATGGCGGGTAATGCGTTGATACTGATGTGTATTGCCGCAATGCCATTTGTGCACATGCGTATGCGTGTTCTATTGGCCATGATTATGCTCATTGGCGTGTTTCCGACATTTTCTCGCTCATCTCTCTTGCTTGCGATTCTAGTGACAGCGGTATGGGTTTGGCGCGGACAATTTAACAAGAAAACATTTATCGCATTGTTAATTGTAACGCCATTAAGTGTTGCTATCTGCTCTGAGTTGTTTATGAGAGGAATCGGTTCGCCCGACATTAATTATGAAAATGTGATGAACCGTCTGAGTTTTTTTAAGAGTATGAGTGAAGTGGATGACGACAGCGCAAATGAGAGACGCCATGTCGCTGAGCTTGGGTGGCAAAAATTCACGGAAGAACCATTATTAGGATTTGGCGCAGGAAAGATGGATGCGGACTCAAGAACATGGGGTTATTCACAATCTACACATAATATGTACCTAATGCTAGTACTTGAACAGGGTCTATTTGGAGGCATTCTTTATTTGTCGTTTATAGGCATCATTTATATCAGGGGAATGCGTTTATATCGACATGGCTTGTCGCGTCAGGAATGTGACACAGGTACGGCATTGGTTTTGATTGCTATTTATTTTGCATTTTTAGGTTTTTTTAGTCACACTATGTTGAGTGAAGCTGTAGGCATAATAACACTTGCATCACTACTGGCTGAAGAGCGTAAGGCCATCGGGCGGACTCAAGCGGCGTTATTTGAGGGGCGACCTGTTGAGACAGGTAAAACAGACTCTTATAAACTCTGGGTGGGTAAGTAATTTAAGCTATATGTTTTTTATGGTGATTATGGTCTGATCTCAATAGTTTAGCTCGGATTTTATCCATTCATTTTTTCAAAATGATCCGTAAAAAATTATTGTTGGATCGTTGCTATGATTAGAAAAATCTTGTTTCTTGTTAGCTCCATGAATAGCGGTGGCGCTGAACGTGTAGCTGCTAACCTAGCTAATGCTTGGGTAGAGCGTGGTGATCAAGTCACACTGGTAGTGACCTATTCCAAACGTGGCGAATGTTTTTATTCGCTTTCGGAAGGCGTCGAGCTGTGCTACCTAGCGGATCTGACAGGTCATAGCGATCGACAAGGTCCTCTACGGCAGGTCAAACGTCTCTTAGCGCTTCGTCGCTTGATTAAGACTACCAAACCCGATGTAGTGTTGTCGTTTCTTTCCAATGTAAATATCGCCGCCTTAGTGGCATCCTACTACAGTGAATACTCCGTGATTGTTTCAGAGCACACATATCCCCCAATGGCCTCGGTAGGTTGGGTTTATAAGTGCTTGCGCAAATGGACTTACCCCTATGCAGCGTGCGTAGTGATGCTTACAAATGAGGGATTAAGTTGGCTGAATGATAAAATTCCACGTGCGCGTGGGGTAGTGATTCCTAATCCATCTTGTTATCCGCTGGCAGTATCCGAGCCCAGTTTAGCTCCGACATCATGGATCACGCCAGAGCGCAGGCTCTTGCTTGCAGTAGGCCGCATAGATGAGAATAAAGGTTTTGATTATTTGCTCATAGCTTTTTCAGAGCTTGCGGCGATGCACCAGAACTGGGACTTGGTAATTCTTGGGGAAGGGCCGCTACGACGATCGTTGGCATCGCAAGTACAAGTGCTTGGCTTGGAAGCGCGAATTCATCTACCGGGTCGTGCGGGCAATGTGAGCGATTGGTATCAGCGTGCCGATTTGTATGTGATGAGTTCACTATCCGAAGGTTTTCCCAACACCTTAGTCGAGGCCATGGCATATGGATGCGCAGCGGTGAGTTCTGATTGCGATACTGGCCCGCGCGATATTATCCGGCATGGTGTAGACGGATTGCTGGTAAGTCCGGTGGGTGATGTGCCTGCTCTCGCTAGTGCACTAGATCAATTGATGCGGAATGATGAAGCACGCGAGCGTATGGGGCAGAGGGCCATCGAAATCAGAGAGCGTTATTCGCCAGAAAGTATATTGACCATGTGGGATAAGCTGTTTGATAAAGTCACAAAATAAATCTAAGCTGACGGGTCTTGCGCATATGTGGAAGAATAATTCATCATATGTTTCTTAGTAGTGCGATATTATTAAGTAAATAAATCATTTATGAGAATTATTCATGTAATTACGGGTCTTGGTGATGGTGGTGCAGAAAAGAATTTATATCAATTGTGTTCTCACGATGAGTTAAATACTCACATTGTTTTCTCACTCATGGACAAAGGTAAATATGGTACTTTATTGCACGAAGAGGGGATTACAGTCCATCAGTTAAATATGCCGCAAGGTCGTGTAACCATATCTGGCATGGTTAAATTGTATCGATTGATCCGCAGCTTAAAACCTGATGTGGTACAAACTTGGATGTATCATGCCGACATCGTTGGTGGCGTGTTGGCACGATTAGCAGGAGTGAACAGAGTGTTCTGGGGCGTTCGTAGCGCGCTCGAGCCGGGCAAATCACGCCGTTCCACCATTGCTATTGCGCACTTAAACGCCCGTCTATCGCATTGGATACCGGCCGGTATTGTCTGTTGTGCTGAGCGAGCACGGGAAACACAACAGACACTGGGCTTTGATATCGACAAGTTGGTCGTGATACCCAACGGTTACGACCTGAACCATTTTAAGCCAGACACTACAACGCGGCTACGACTGCGCGAGGAATGGGGCGTGGACCATGACATGGCATTGCTTGGCATGGTTGGTCGCTTTAACCCGCTAAAAGACCACGAAAACCTACTGCGTGCCCTTACCCTACTCAAGCAGAGGAATATACTGTTTCGCTGCGTGCTTGTGGGGCATGGTTTAGACGCAGACAATGTCCAGCTTGTCGCTTGGCTAGAACAATACAATCTGCGCAATGAAGTGCTGTTGCTCAGCCAGCGTAGCGATGTCCCTGCTGTGATGAGCGCTCTGGATCTGCATGTACTATCATCGAGTAACGAGGCATTCCCTAACGTACTGGCCGAGGCCATGGCCTGTGGTACGCCTTGTGTCACCACCGATGTGGGCGATGCCGCCTTCATTGTTGGTGACACCGGCTGGATAATACCGCCTTCTGATTCGGTGCAGCTTGCCGGGGCCATTCAGTCTGCCTTGGCAACGCGCGGTAACATCACCGACTGGCAGATTCGTTGTGAGGCGGCACGCATGAGGGTGATTGAGAACTTCAGTCTGAAAAAGATGATTGCGGCGTATCATGCCGTGTGGGGACGCGATAGTAAGGAACGGTAGCTTGTGTGCTATAAGCGTATCGTGGGGCACTGCTGAGGTCTAATAGACCCGGACACTCCAGTTAAGAGAAAATAATCTTAATTGGAGGAAGAAATGGAAACGAAGAAACAATATATAAAGGAATTCAAACTGGACGCAATTAGTCTGGTATTTGATCAGGGATTAACGATAGCAGAAGCGGCCAGGAGCCTGGAAATCAGGTCTAACATGCTTGGGCGATGGGTCAGGGAGAGCCAGGCGGATACTAATGGTCAGGCATTCCGCGGTAATGGGAAACTGCAGGAAGTAATCCGGCGACTTAAGATAGAAAACAAGCGATTAAAGGAGGAGGCGGTCTTTTTCGCAAAAGAAACGAAGTGAAGTATTCGTTTATTACCCAAAAGTAAAAGACCTGCCCGGTCGGCTTGATGTGCCGGCTATTGGGTGTGAGTCGCAGTGCTTACTATGACTATGAACAACGCCGCCGCAACTGCCCGGATGATCTGCGTCACCGACAACTGATTGGTGCTGTGCAGAATATTGCAAAATCATGCGATTACATCTATGGCAGTCGCAGGGTAAAACGAGCGCTAAATGCCTTGGGCTATCGGGTTAGTCGCTGGAAGACAAGAGAACTAATGCAGAAAGCTGGGATACAAGTGAGACACCGGAAGAAATACAAGGTGACGACGGACATCAATCACCCATTGCCAGTGTTTGAGAACCAATTGAATCGGCAATTTACGGTTGCCAGACCGGATCAAGTCTATGTTTGCGACATTACCTACATTTGGACTCAGGAAGGCTGGCTGTATCTGGCGGTTGTCATCGATTTGTTCTCCAGGAAAGTGGTTGGGTGGAGCATGAGCTCACGGATGAAAGCGACACTGGTCTGCGATGCATTGCGAATGGCGATCTGGTTGCGTCGGCCACCGCCGGGGTTGATTGTGCAGCAGGACTCGTGGATCGCAGTATGCCGGCAAAGCATACCGCAATCTACTGAAAGCATATGGTTTTATCGGCAGCATGAGTCGCCTGGGGAATTGTTGGGATAATGCAGTTGCGGAAAGTTTCTTTGGCAGCCTCAAGCAGGAACGCTGCCAATGGCGGCATTACCAAACCCGCCATGAAGCACAGCAGGACATTTTGCAGTATATCGCTGTGTTTTATAACAACCAAAGACTGCATTTATACCTGGATTACAAAAGTCCAAATCAATATGAAGCAGAAGCAGCAAAATCGATAAAAGCAGCTTAACTGAGGTGTCCGGTTTTACTTGACCAGGTCACACTTTAGTATTTCGGGCTCCATTGTGATCATTGTGATACTTGGTAGAAGTATGTATCTTACTAAATATTAATGATAAATAAGGAATTACCCAGATGTGTGGAATAGCGGGTGTATTTGGCGGCAATTTTTCACCAATTGAATTTGAAAGAGTCTTGGGGCAAATGAGTAAGGTTATCGAACATCGTGGTCCTGATGATTCAGGTATCTGGTTAGACTGTAATGCATTCGTGGGCTTGGCTCATCGAAGACTATCCATTCTTGATCTTTCGTCTACAGGGCATCAACCGATGCTTTCGGCATCGGGGCGTTTCGTAATAGCATTCAATGGTGAGATATACAACCATCTTGAACTACGCGAGGAACTAGAAAAGCGAAACTGCGCGCCAGATTGGCGTGGCCATACAGATACTGAATCTTTGTTGGCAGCATTCGAATGTTGGGGTATGGAGGCTACGCTAAGAAAAACGGTTGGTATGTTTGCCATTGCCCTATGGGATAGACAAGATAAAAAACTAACCCTAGCGCGTGATCGTATGGGCGAAAAACCACTCTATTATGGTTATGTTGGTGGTATGCTGGCATTCGGGTCAGAATTGAAGGCGTTGTGTAGAATTCCAGGTTTCAATGGGAGCATTGACCGAGGTGCGTTGGCCTTATTATTGCGGCATAGTTTTATTCCTGCGCCCTATTCGATCTATCAGAATATTTTCAAATTGCCTCCCAGCACTTGGCTAGAATTCTCAGTTGATACGTTGCATCGAAGAGAGAAGCCCGTGCCTTTGGCGTATTGGTCAGCGAAGGAAGCCGCGTTTGCGGGTACTGCAGATCCACTTAGGTTTACATCCGATGTTGAGGCGGCCGATGCGTTGGAGTCAAAGTTGATGCAATCGGTGTTAGGACAGATGATGGGCGATGTTCCCTTAGGCGCTTTTCTTTCCGGCGGAGTGGATTCATCCACGGTGGTCGCCCTAATGCAGGCACAGTCACGTCGTCCCGTTAAAACATTTTCGATTGGTTTTAACGAAGATGGCTATAACGAAGCTGTATTCGCTAGGGAAGTTGCTCGTCATTTAGGTACTGAGCATACTGAGCTCTATGTTTCTCCACAAGATGCGTTGAATGTGATTCCAAGGCTGCCGATAATATATGACGAGCCATTCTCGGATTCTTCACAAATACCCACATTTCTAGTTTCGGAACTGACACGCCAGCACGTTACGGTGTCTTTGTCCGGAGATGGTGGCGATGAGCTTTTTTGTGGTTATGATCGTTATTTTTTGGCCGCACGTCTTTGGGGAATGATTTCTTGTCTCCCCGTAAGGTTGCGAAAAACTGCCGCAAGCACTATTCTGGCGATATCTCCTTCTACTTGGGATCGCGTGTACAGATTGGCTTCTGGGTTCATTCCAAATAAGCAGCGATGGCCTGCACCAGGCGACAAGTTGCATAAAGGCGCGGCCTTGTTGAATTGTGATAGCGGATCCTCGTTCTATCGAACTTTTATTAGTCACTGGGCACCGGAAGATGTTGTTCTGAATATGGATGAGCCTGATACTGAATTGACTCGTGGTCTGTCTACGCTACCGTCGCTGGCAGAGCAGATGATGTTGCTCGATTCGATCACTTATTTGCCTGATGATATCCTAACGAAGGTTGACCGTGCAGCCATGGCTGTTAGCTTGGAAACGCGCGTGCCTCTGATTGATCACCGCGTTTATGAGTTTGCCTGGCGGCTGCCGATGAAATATAAGCTGCGAAATGGTGATAGCAAATGGTTGCTGCGCCAGGTATTGTACAAGCATGTGCCGCGAGAATTGATCGATCGGCCCAAGATGGGATTTGGTGTGCCGATTGATTCTTGGTTACGTGGGCCGCTGCGCGATTGGGCCGAAGACTTACTGGATGAATCACGCCTGAAACACGAAGGGTTCTTCAACCCAGTATCTATTCGGCAGAAATGGCTGGAACATTCTACAGGTAGACGAAATTGGCAATATCATTTGTGGAATATATTGATGTTTCAAGCTTGGCTTGAACGCTCATTATCATATAAATGAATTGATTTTGAGGTCTGAAGTCGAGGTTTAGGGAGCAATGGGTAAATTCCACAAAGGTACGTAACGCAACATAGGTTTTACTGCAGTGCTCTTAACTGTTCTATTATTTTGGAAATACAGTTAAATTGAGGTATGCTTATTTTCATGGAGTCCGAAGTTTCATAAGATGAAGACATG
>NZ_CADEGP010000024.1 GCF_902826915.1 uncultured Nitrosomonas sp. | reverse complement strand
GCCACAACCGAGGCCTATGGAGACCAACCGAGACTAATGGGGGATTTGTGAGACTCGAACTAAGACCCTGTTTTATATGGGTCTTAGTTGGTCTTGAGTGGTCTGGATTAGACCGTTTTTTGGTGGAGACGGCGGGAATCGAACCCGCGTCCGCAAGCCCTCTACAGACAGTTCTACATACTTAGCCATACTATTTGATTTAACCTGGCAACCGCCAACTGGCAGGCTGATGACAGGCGAGTCACCTTGCGTTTAACGTTCTATAAAGTGGCACTATAGAACGCGATCCTCGTTAGTAACTCTGCTGTCTGTTGCCAGACCCGGCGTTGAGGCCCACCGGTGCAGAGGCTAGCCGAATTAAGCGGCTAAAGCGTAGTTTTCGTCGTTTGCGACTATTGTTTTCAGATGGATTTACGAGGTAATCTGATCCTCGGTATGCCCTGCGCTGCTTTGCAACCCACGTCGAAACCAGATCGTCCCCGGTATTCGTTTTGGTAGTGCTTAGGATGGTGATGAAATCTAAAAGTTCAAGTCCTGTGTCGGGTATTCTAACAGAATTAATGAGTATTATTTTGCAGGTGAGCCAGCAATTCTTCAGGATGATCGATCAGATGGTGTGCGCCCCAGGTTTCAGGCGGTTGATCATTGCCCAGATAGCCATAGCGTGCAACGATGGGCTGCATGCCAGCTGCCAAACTGGCTTGGACATCGCGTATGTCGTCACCCAGATAAATGCAGTGGGTAGGGGAAACGGCCATTTTGCTGCTGGCTGCCAGGAGCGGTTCAGGGTGCGGTTTGATGTGAGTGGTTTCGTCGCCACATATGACGCAGGCGACTTGTTGCGCTAAACCGAGCATTTGGATAATTGGATGCGCAAAACGCGAAGGCTTATTGGTGACAATGCCCCAGGGTAAATTCATTGTTTCCATTTGATTCAACAGGGTTTCAACGCCTGGAAACAAGCGAGTGTCGTGACACAGCCGCTGGGTGTAAAAATCCAGAAATTCATCGCGCATGGATTCGTAGTCATCGTCGCCGGGCTTGATATTGAAGCCGAGTCCCAGCAGCCCTCGCGCGCCTGCGGATGCGACAGGACGGATCTGGGTAATAGGCAGTTTGGTTAACCCGCGTGCGGTGCGTTGCCGGTTTAAGGCATGACCGAGGTCGGGCGCGGTGTCGGCCAGTGTTCCATCAAAATCAAAGAGAACCGCCTTAATCATTCAGTGCGTTTAGCGATAAAATGTGAGTTAGCTGCGATATGCCATGATGTAGTTGACGTCGGTATCATTTTCCAATGCATATATTTTGGTGAACGGATTATACGTCATGCCGATCAATTTTTCGTCGGTTAGGCCAGCATTACGCGCCATACGCGCAAGTTCGGAAGGCTTGATAAATTTGGCATATTCATGCGTGCCGCGCGGCAATAGATTTAAAATATATTCTGCGCCAATAATGGCGAACAGATAGGATTTCGGGTTGCGATTGATGGTTGAGAAAAATACCCAGCCATCTGGTTTGACCAATTGAGTGCACGCGTGAATAACGCTCATTGGGTCGGGCACATGCTCGAGCATTTCCATGCAGGTGACAACATCATAGTAATGCGGTTTTTCTTGCGCCAGAGATTCTACGGTAATTTTGCGATAATCAACGTCATGACCGCTTTCCAGCAGGTGCAGCTTGGCCACCTTGAGTGCTTTATCGCTCAGGTCAATGCCGGTGACATGTGCGTCCAATGATGCCATGCTTTCGGATAGAATGCCGCCACCGCAACCGACATCCAGCACGGTTTTTCCTGCCAGTCCTTCAGTCAGGTCATTGATGTAGTTAAGGCGTAATGGGTTGATATCATGTAATGGTTTAAATTCACTGTTCGGATCCCACCAGCGGTGAGCAAGCTGGCTGAATTTCTCGAGTTCCATTGGATCAGCGTTAATACCGTCATTTTCCATGTGCGCTCCTTTAGTTCGATTGTTTTGACGTTGCCGCAATACGTTCTTGCCAGATGGTTGTGCGATATTGCAGTTCAGCTTGGTTAAGCGTCGTCAATTGTTTGTCTTCCAGCAGCATTCTACCATTTACCCACACATGGCTCACGTTTTCACGGCCTGCGGCATAGACTAAATGTGAGACGGGGTCATAGCAAGGGGTAAGATTAAGGTGAGAGAAATTGATGGCTGTGATATCGGCTGCTTTTCCAATGGTCAATGAGCCAGTCAGTTGACCCAATCCTAAAGCATTGGCACCGTTCAAGGTAGCCATTTTCAGCACTTGATGGGCGGGGAGGGTATCTGCTCGGCCATTGGTTACTTTGGCTAGCAGCGCCGCAAGGCGCATTTCTTCAAACATATCCAAGCGATTATTGCTGGCTGCGCCATCGGTGCCGAGGCCGACATTAACACCTTGATTTATTAATGATGAGATTGGTGCAATTCCACTGGCCAATTTCATATTAGATGAAGGACAGTGTGCGATGCTGCAATTATATTGGTGTGCCAGTTTAATTTCATAATCGGTCAGATGCACCATATGCACGGCGATCAAATTGGGGCTGAGTAGTCCTAATTGTTGCATGCGTTCTAAGGGTCTTACCCCACTTGATTCCAGGTTGATGCGAATTTCATCCCGGGTTTCATGCAAATGGGTATGAACCGGTGCGTCGAGTTGTTCTGCGTAGGTCAGAATGCTGTTAAAGGTTTTGTCGCTGACGGTATAGGGCGCGTGAGGTGCAAAACAGAAGGATAGCAGCGAATTGTGTTGATACTTGTCGCGTAATTCCAATCCTTTGGCCAGATAATCGTCGGCATCGCTGGCATAAGGTGTCGGGAAATCAATTACAATCATGCCGATAGCGGCGCGTATTCCCGAACTTATCGCGGCTTTCGCACAGGATTCCGGGAAAAAATACATGTCATTGAAGCAGGTAATGCCACCTTTGATCATCTCAGCACAAGCGAGCTGAGTACCATCTAGTACAAATTGCGCGTTGACATGCTGATTTTCTGTCGGCCAGATATGCTTGTTGAGCCATTTCATTAGAGGTAGATCGTCAGCAAGTCCTCGCATAAGCGTCATGGCTGCATGAGTGTGCAAATTGATCAATCCCGGAATTAATGCGTGATCACTCAGAGTGAGTGTTTGTTGCGGTTTGTAACGTTGACTGGCCTCGGTTATCGGAAGAATATCTTTGATGAGTCCTTGATCAATTGCAATGGCATGTTGATTGAGAACAATTTCAGCAGGTTCAACAGGAATAATCCATTTCGCTTCAATTAATGCATCAACCTCTTCCCGATTACTCATTTGTTAAGCAATATGTATAAAAGAAAAAGCCCCGCTGGAATGTGCAGGGCTTTTTTAGCAACAATAACAAACTAATGTGGTTTATCGGGTACCTGCGACTTCAATTTCAACCCGACGATCAGGTGCTAAACAAGCAATCAATTCTTTGGATCTTCTTTCACCAGCACAGGTATTGCCTGTTACTGGATTGGCTTCGCCTTTGCCGTCAACAAAGATGAGACTTGGGTCAATGCCCCTTGATACTAAATGCGATTTTACCGATTCGGCACGACGTAACGAAAGTGCTTTGTTGTATTCATTTGATCCGATGCGATCAGCATAACCTACAGCAATAATAAGATCATATTTTACACCCTCTATACCTGTAACAAATTCATTAAGAGATTGAATGCCATTGGGTTTTAATTTTGAACTATCAAAATCAAATAAAGCATCGGCAGAGAATGTGATTTTTTCAGGTGTTGTTTTAGGCGGTGGTGGAGGCGCTTCCGCTACTATTACTGGTTTCTTGACCAGATCCGGGTCACATTCATGAATTGCCATGGCGGGTGTCCAATAGCTGGTGCGCCAGCATAACCCAGTTGAGTTTCTTGCAACCTCACCACGGCCATCAATGCCGTAAGCTTGCGGTTTGGTTGATTGATCAGTGTTTGTTTCTTGTGCTAAGACAGCACCAGAAAACATTGCTGGTATAAGAATCATTCCAATAAGAGTATTTTTGGCTGATGTTTTTTTCATGATGTTGTCCTTTTAATGAAAACTATATTTCTGAAAGTTCTGTCGGCAATGCAAATAAATGCCTTGCCATTACAATTGAAAGTCTTTGCTATTCTACTACTTCGAGCTAATTAGTGTTCTATTATCAGTTTGTTTGCATATTATCGCAAATTAATATGTTGTTTAATTACAACGGAAACGTGTTGTAAATTGAATTGAACTAAGGGAATTAGTATGCTTAATCGATAAAAATCATGCGGTTCTCATACTAATAATAGAATTCGCGATCTAATGAAAGGAAATATACTGCTTTGTTTCATTTGATATTGTAGCAATTTAATCAAAGCAGGTGAATTCCAGAGTAGTTCGAAATATATACTATTAATTAAATCAGGCAATCTAGATTGCACGATTGCTTGAGATTACGTCACCGATTAAAAATTCTTTATGCGATTATTAAATTATAGGGACTTGCTTGTATGATCGATGCGTCGGGGTCGGTAACTTTGTCAACACAGAATCTGTGTCGTAATTTTGGGCATCATGCTGTGGTATATGATGTTAACCTGCAATTAAGGCGAGGAGAGGTATTGGGACTGCTCGGACCTAATGGCGCAGGTAAAAGCACAACCATGCGCATGCTGTCGGGAAATCTTGCGCCAACTAGTGGCAGCATAGAAATCTGTGGCATTGATTTATTGGATAAGCCGCTAGAAGCCAAGGCGCATTTGGGTTTTCTGCCTGAGGTTCCACCGCTTTATTTCGATATGACGGTTGATGAATACTTATTATTGGTTGCCCGATTACATCGTGTTGACAAACAAGCCATGCAAACTATGTTAAAAGATGTGAAACAGCGCTGTGGCTTAGGTCATCAGAGCAAACATTTGATCGGAGCATTATCTAAGGGTTTTCAGCAACGCGTGGGCATTGCGCAAGCAATTATTCATAACCCAGATGTGATTATTCTTGATGAGCCAACGGTTGGTCTTGATCCCAATCAAATTCTAGAAATAAGGCGATTAATCATAGAGTTGGGGGTGGCGAGTAGTGTTATTTTATCAACCCATATCTTGCCTGAAGTTGAAAATGTTTGTGACAGAGTGCAAATCATGCACAAGGGGACGGTAGTTTTTGACCAAACTATGATCGAGTTGCGGCAACAAGACAGTAATCTGGGAGATATATTTACGCAACTGACACAGTCATGAATAAACAGGAAGATATACCATGGTAGTGACCATTATCCGTAAGGAATTAAGTATGCTGTTTATTTCTCCTTTGGCTTGGATAATGCTGGCATTGATTCAGCTCGTGTTCGCAGGCTTTTTTCTGGTGCGATTGGATGCTTTTCTTGAGATACAATCGCAATTACTGCAAGTGATCAATTCTCCGGGAATTACGGAAGTTATTATCTCTCCTGTCTTTGCTTTGGCAGCAATTGTTTTGTTGATGCTAACACCGATATTATCTATGCGCTTATTGGCCGAAGAGCGTCGAAACCGCACTTTGACTTTACTAATTTCTTCGCCAGTTTCTATCACCGATATTGTATTAGGTAAATTTTTAGGCTTAATGATTTTTCTGGCAGTCGTGGTTATGTTGATTGTCACATTATCTATTTCATTGCGAATAGGCGGGGTATTGGATTTGGGCTTGTTACTCAGCAACACGCTAGGATTATTTTTAGTGACTGCGTGCTTCTCAGCGCTCGGCCTTTATGTTTCAAGCCTAACGGCGCAACCGGCGATTGCTGCGATTGGTTCCTTGGGGGTGCTATTGGGACTGTGGGTAATCGATCTGGTTGCGAGTGAAACAGAGGGTTGGATTCACTATATTTCTCTGTTGAAGCATTTTAGATATTTTAATCAGGGCTTGATTGATACCTTGAGTATTGCCTATTGTGTATTGTTTATCGTGACTTTCTTAGTGCTGACAATTCGTCGCCTGAATGGTGAGCGTTTACATGGGTAGGTAACTTTGATGATACGACATGACACTGCTGAATAAAAAACTACGACGACACTACCGAATACAAAATGGCGTATTTGTTGTTTTGTTATTGTTGTTACTCATGGTGCTGGTTTTTTTTGCGGCGCAATATCGTTTTCAATGGGATGTTAGCCAGAATGGGCGAAATAGTCTGAGTGAATCCAGTATTGAAATTCTGCAAAAATTGCATGCCCCGATTCTAGTGACAGCCTATGCAACTGAGCAGCACGCGCAATTTGGTGATATTCGAAAAATTATTGCCGATTTTATTGGGCTTTATCAGCGAATAAAGCCGGATCTTTCTCTAGCATTTATTGATCCGGTTGAACAACCCATACTGACACAGCAAGCTGATGTGAAGGTCAATGGCGAATTGGTAATCCAATACAACCAGAGGACTGAGCATTTAACTACCATTAACGAACAGGCATTTTCTAATGCTTTGATGCGTTTGGCGCGAGCAGAAGATAAATTGATTGTAGCGTTGAGTGGTCATGGAGAACGCAGGCTCGAAGGGAATGCCAATTATGATTTAGGCGAATTTGGCAAATATCTTCGCACCAATGGTTTTAACAGCCAGACATTGAATTTTGCGATTGAACAAGATGTTCCCGCAAATGCAAGTGTATTGCTGATTGCTTCACCCCAGGCTGATTTGTTGCCAGGAGAAGTGGACAGACTGCTGAATTATATTGATCGAGGGGGTAATTTATTATGGCTGGTCGATCAGGAATCACTACGTGGATTATTGCCATTGACGGAAAAATTGCGTTTAACGCTTACGCCGGGCGTTGTCATTGACCCTCAAGCCGAACAGCTTAAGGCACCGATTACATTTGCTTTAGGCGCAATTTATGGACGGCATGTGATAACCGATAATTTTGACTATATTACGGTATTTCCCTTTGCACGCCAGATTACGATAAATGAAAATGAAGACTGGAGTAGTATCGCATTGGTTGAAGTGGCCCAGCAGGGTTGGGTCGAAACCGATGATCTGAATGGAAGCATTACTTTTGATCAAGCAACAGACGTGCCCGGCCCGGTCAGCATAGCGGTTGCATTGGTGCGTAATATCCGGGATCGCGAACAACGCATTGTCGTTGTCGGTAGTGGACACTTTCTAGCTAATATGTATTTGGGGAATGGTAGCAATCTGGATTTTGGCGTTAATTTAATTAATTGGTTGACGGGTGATGAAGAATTAATTGTGATACAGCCACGTGCAACAATAGATAGTAGTTTGATTTTAAGTGAATCTGAGCTTGCTTTGATTGCCGTGGGTTTTCTTGTGTTACTGCCCACATTCTTTCTGGTATGTGGATTTGTTATTTGGTGGCGTCGCAGAAGAATAGCAAAATGACTCATCACTCTCGTTTAAATTTGATTATGTTTGCTACCATCGCAGGTTTGGTGGTGTTTCTCTACTTTAGGCCGCAATCTGATGCGATTCAGGAATATCCGATTTCTACCACCACGGGTGAGTCTGTGCAGAGTGCGCGTATCCTGAATAAGCAGCAAGAAATTGTTTTAAAGCAATCGAATGATCAGTGGTGGATGACCGAACCGATACAAGCAAGAGCAGATGAGAAAAAAATCGGAGAAATTCTGGAAATTTTGAAGGCAAGTAGCTATCAGCGTTTTGCACTGGAAAATCTGGAGCGATTTAATCTGGATCGACCTTATCTTCAGTTGTATGCTGACAATGAGTATTTCGGTTTTGGCGGGTTCTCCCCGACAACTAATCAACAATATGTTGTGACCAACGACTTTGTTTATTTGATTTCACCGCGTTATGCGCTTGCCATGTCGTTAACTGTCAGCGATCTAATTAACTCAGAATTACTGGCACCCGATGAGATTCCTATTAGATTTGAAATGGACCGATGGGTAGTGGAATTTCAAAATCACAGATGGCGCACCATCCAACCTTATTCTAAGGATAAATTTGATGATGAAGTGCTTACACGGTGGATTCAATTGTGGCAAACTGCCCGAGCTGGAGCGGTGAAATTGGAGGGAGGGCTTGATTCTGGTTTTGTTGAAAGAGGCATTATACAAATCAGTATGCGGAATGGAAACATAGTAAGATTCAATATGCTACAAAATGAATATTCGATAGTGCTACGACGCATGCCGGAAAAAATTGGGTATTACTTTCCGATTGAAGTGGGACAGCAATTAATTAACCCAAGCACAATGTTGTTGAATAAATAAATTTCTGAACACTGATGCCGGAATTACCAGAAGTCGAAACAACGTGTCGTGGTATTGCTCCGCATTTGACCGGTAAGTTAATTGCTAACGTTATTATTCGTAATGCAATGCTGCGTTGGCCAATACCGCATGATTTGCCTGAATTATTGTCGGGATCGACGATTCAAGCGGTGGTGCGACGGGCCAAATATCTGTTGTTGGATTGCGGTAGAGGAATACTGATTCTTCATTTGGGAATGTCGGGCAGTTTACGTGTTTTACTGCCAAGATTGGCGCAATCGCCAGAATTGCCGCGAAAACATGATCATTTTGATTTAATTCTTAATGATCAGACCATTCTTAGGTTGCACGACCCGCGCCGCTTCGGTGCGGTGCTATGGCATGCGGGAAATATTGCGCAGCATCCACTGCTGACGAATTTAGGTCCGGAACCATTGACAGCAGATTTTAATGCGCAACGTTTATTTGCAAGAACCAGAGGATTGCGTGCGAGTATCAAACAAACTCTGATGAATAATCAGGTAGTAGTGGGTGTTGGTAACATTTACGCGAATGAGGCTTTGTTTCTGGCCGGAATCAATCCCAAAGTAACGGCTGGCAGAATTGGCAAAGGGCGTTATGAAAGATTGATTCAAGCGATTAAGCATACTTTGCAGTTGGCGATAGAAGCTGGGGGCAGTAGTTTGCGTGATTTTGTGCATAGCGATGGAACCCCGGGGTATTTTCAGCAGCAATATTGGGTTTATGGGCGCGGTGGTAAACAGTGTAAGCAATGTGCCGGTGTAATTAAGCAGATTAAGCAAGGCCAGCGTTCCAGTTTTTATTGTCCGGGTTGTCAGCATTGACGGGAACTTACAACTCGAGTCGGATTATGAATAATTTTCGCAAATTATTTTAAATGTAGGTTCTTCTGCTTTATTAATGGATCAATCAACTCATTACAAGGTTAATATGAATATTACATTCATTGGTGGTGGCAATATGGCTACTGCATTAATCAGCGGATTGTTGCAGCAAGGCTTTGCAGCTGAACAGTTGTATGTGGTCGAAATTAATGCAAAAAACCGTGAAAAATTAAAACTTGAATTTGGTATTCTGGCTACAGGTGATCTCGCCGACGGCATCGCAAAGAGTCATGTTGTTTTATTGTCCGTGAAACCCCAACAGTTGTATGAATTGACTCAGGATCTTGCGTCTTTATTGAAGGATCAATTAATAATATCGATTGCAGCGGGCATTCGTACGTCAGATATTATGCGCTGGTTGGGCGGTTATGAAAGAGTGGTGCGTGCTATGCCAAATACGCCTTCACTTGTGCGTTCAGGTGTTACGGGTCTTTATGCAGCTTCACGCGTGAATGAGCAAGATAAAAGTAATGCCGAGTTGATTCTGGCTGCAGTAGGCACGACACTGTGGGTGGCAGAAGAAGAAATGTTACATGCAGTAACCGCAATTTCCGGTAGTGGACCTGCGTATGTTTTTTATTTTATTGAATCCATGCAGCGGGCAGGGATAGAATTGGGGTTGACACCAGCTCAAGCCAGACAACTCAGTTTGCAGACTTTTGTGGGGGCGAGCAAGTTGGCTAGTTTGAGTGATGAAGATGTGGTTACACTGCGCACGCGGGTAAGTTCTAAAGGGGGCACTACCGAACGGGCAATTCAAGCTATGGAAAAAAGTGATATTAAGTGTAAGATCATAACTGCCATCCATGCTGCAAGTGATCGCTCACATGAAATGAGTGATGAATTCGGTAGAAGATAAGGTTAAAAGAACAACTATCCATTATCGTTTTTTGGGAAATATCTATGTCCAATCAGATCCTTGTTTTTCTTCTTGATACTACTTTGGGGTTGTTCTCTTTGGCGTTATTGTTGCGCTTTTATTTTCAGTTGCTGCGAGTCCCTTACCACAATCCGGTATCTCAGTTTTTGATTGCGGTGACTGATTTTATTGTGAAACCTGCACGTCGTATTATCCCCGGTTGGGCAGGTATTGATTTATCTACTCTGATGCTTGCTTGGTTGCTGGAATGTATCGTTGTGAGCATCGTCTATGTGATGCCAGGCAATGACTTTGGATCGAATATTATAGCTGCATCAGGGGCGATCGGGCTGCTGGGTATTGTTGAAATTATTAAAACAACACTTTATATTGTATTACTGATGATCATTGTACAAGCCGTTTTGTCTTGGGTTAACCCAAACAGTCCACTGGCGCCATTGTTGGATAGTTTTACTCGCCCATTTCTCGCTGTTTTTCGTAGGAATATCCCGCCTATTGCTAATGTAGATTTGTCACCTTTATTTGTGCTGATTTTAATCCAAGTGTTGTTGATGGTAGTTGCGGGAATACATACGGAAATTGCTGCAATGCTGAGATAGGTGTACTGCAAGTGAGTTGGTATCGATATGATGAAACAAACAATCTCGTTCTGACACTGCATATCCAAACCGGCGCAAAAACTACTGAAGCAGCAGGTTTACATGGTGGCGCGCTTAAAATAAAACTCGCAGCTGCACCTGTGGAAGGCAAAGCTAACTTGGTATTGATTAGATTTCTTGCAACACGATTTGATGTGCCCATTGGGCAAGTGATATTGAAGCAGGGTGGCAAGTCACGACATAAAGTAATCATGATTCATCGGTCTGTGCATGGTCCGAGTGTGTTATTTAATATATTGTAGGGCTAGTATCAATGAATGATTCACCTGATAAAACATGATGGATTTGATTTTATGGCGCCACGCAGAAGCTGAGGATGGCTTTCCCGATGCGGCTCGTAAGTTGACTGAAAAAGGATTAAATCAGGCAAACCGTATATCTGATTGGCTTCGATCTAAATTGCCGGAAAATACTAAGGTGATAGTGAGCCCAACGCATCGTACACAGCAGACAGTAATGGCGCTACGATCCGATTTTATAACGGAGGCTGCAATTGGTCCAGGTGCAAATGCTCACGACATTCTTGCTGTAGCTGATTGGCCTAATTATCAAGGTGCAGTTGTAATTGTCGGTCATCAACCAACATTGGGAAATGTGGCCGGTCATTTGATTCCAATTATTCCTGCTGGGTTGAGCGTGAAAAAAGGCTCTGTCTGGTGGATTCGGTCTCAAAAAAATGGGAATGGATTTGAACCAGTGTTGCATACTGTGATCTACCCTGAAATGCTATGAATAAATTGAAGTTAAATATCGTGCATATATGATGTCGTATCATGCCTAGGATAATTTTGTTCAATAAACCCTATGGAGTGATCTGCCAATTCACGCCAGTAGATGGGCACCAATCATTGCACGATTTTATTCCTTTCCCGGATTTTTATCCGGCAGGAAGATTAGATGCCGATAGCGAAGGATTGGTGTTATTGACCGACAATGGTAAGCTGCAAAATAGAATTTGCAGTCCAAAGTTTAAGCTATCGAAAACTTATTGGGTTCAAGTGGAAGGTAAGCCGGATGATGTTGCACTTAATGCGTTGCGCCGTGGCGTGGTTCTTAATGATTTTAAGACACAACCTGCGCAAGTAAGCTTGATGGATGAGCCCAGTTTTCTCTGGCAAAGAAAACCACCGATTCGATTTCGCAAGAATATTCCGACTGCTTGGTTGTCTTTAATTCTCAAGGAAGGCAAGAATCGTCAAGTAAGGCGGATGACAGCGGCGGTATTTTTTCCAACGTTGCGATTAATCCGTTATGCAATTGGTTTGTATACATTGCAAGATATCGTGCCAGGAGAATGGCGCATGCTTGCTGATTCAGATATAAGCTAGGATAAATAAAAATTGCTGGATCTTTCTCTGAGGTTTTTATGAAAGATAGTTTCCTAGTTAATAGTTAAGAATCATAGTGTTTTGTTTGGTGAAATTTACTTTGTAAATAGTAATCTGAAAAGATTAATATTTCCTTTTAGATAAGCGATAGTGTAATATTTTAAATTAAAGAGTAATTAGCGCAGAATAAAATATCTAGTATTTAGTATAGTGGTTTGTGATCTGAATAAACTAATTGATTCAACTTGATAGGTGTTATTGGGTTTTTTATTGAATAGGTCTGTGTTATGAAGTATGGGCCTTTAACGGGATGGTAATTATATGATTTATGAATTTCTGAATTTAATTTCAGGTGTGGTTGATATGCCATGGTGGGGGTATATTGTTATTACCCTGATTTTTACACATATTACAATTGCTGCTATTACAATCTATTTGCATCGTCATTCGGCACACAGAGCTTTGGAGCTGCATGCAATACCGAGTCATTTTTTCCGTTTTTGGTTATGGTTAACAACCGGAATGGTTACGAAAGAATGGACGGCAATTCATCGTAAGCATCATGCAAAATGTGAATCCAAAGACGACCCGCATAGCCCAGTTATTTTTGGTATCAAGAAAGTATTGGCGGAAGGTTCTGAACTTTACCGAGCAGAAGCTAAAAACGAAGATACTCTGAGAAGATATGGTTATGGCACTCCTGATGATTGGATGGAACGTAATGTATATAGCAAGCATAGCGCCAAAGGCGTTGCTCTTATGCTGATTATTAACGTGATTTTATTTGGTCCGATTGGAATTACTATTTGGGCGATTCAAATGTTGTGGGCTCCTATTTTTGCTGCAGGTATTGTTAATGGCGTTGGTCATTACTGGGGGTATCGCAATTTTCAAGCAGAGGATGCCAGCAGAAATATTGTTCCTTGGGGTATTTTGATTGGTGGGGAAGAGTTGCATAACAATCATCATGCATATGCAACATCTGCGCGCTTGTCTAATAAGTGGTATGAGTTCGATATTGGTTGGATGTATATTCGAATTCTGGAAACGTTGGGACTTGCAAAAGTCAAAAAAATTGCGCCCAAGCTGCGCATTGATCAGGCTAAAACTCAATGTGATTCAGATACGCTGCAAGCTGTTATTTCTCACCGCTATGAAGTTCTTGCGAAGTATACAAAATCATTAAAAGCAATTTTTGCAAAAGAAATGATTCACCTAAAAGAAGCAACCGCACAGTATGGAGTGGATAGTTCTACCTTGAGGCGTTGGATTCTGGCTGATTCTAAAACTTTGCAAGATCATGAGCGTGAAAAATTAATTCAGGTGCTCAGTAATGCTAAAACTCTTGATAAAGTCTATACCATGCGAGAAGAGTTAGCTCAAATCTGGCAACGATCCACTGCAACAACCGAAGAATTAGTAAAACAATTGGAAGACTGGTGTCGGCGTGCGGAGGAGAGTGGGATCGAAGTATTGAGAGCATTTTCTCAAAGACTACGGTGCTACGCCTAATGTCTTGAGCAGAAGTAAATTATGATCAATAAAAAACCCGCATATGCGGGTTTTTTATTGAATGAATAAGTGTGGATTCTTATTTGAGTTTTGTCTCTTTATATAAAACGTGCTTACGTGCAACAGGATCAAATTTCATAAATTCCATTTTTTCAGGTTTAGCCCGTTTATTCTTGGTGGTTGTATAGAAATGTCCTGTTCCAGCTGAGGATTCAAGTTTTACTTTTTCACGCATAACGATAACTCCATAGTTAATCTTGAAAAGTTTTTAAACGTTTTTGCCTTCTAATCGCATTTTTACCAATACTGCATCTATACCATTCTTATCAATAGTACGTAATGCCGCATTAGTTAATCGCAGCTTAATCCAGCGGTTTTCACTCTCAACCCAGAACTTTCGGTGCTGCAGATTGGGTAAAAAACGTCTTTTGGTTTTATTGTTTGCGTGAGAAACATTATGACCAGACATCGGTTTCTTGCCAGTTACTTCACATACTCGTGCCATATAGCGCACTCCAGAATTCTTTAAAGGATGGGATTATATCCTGATTTGGAGTGTTTGCTCAAATTAAATCATGCTCAGCAAATGAAAGAGCAATACCGTTACCCACAATGAAGTGATCCAACACTTTAACATCAATGAGAGCCAATGCTTGTTTCAGGGATTGGGTTAATACTTTATCAGCATGGCTGGGTTCTGCAATACCGGAGGGGTGATTGTGCGCAAAGATAATTGCAGCTGCATTATGATATAAAGCGCGCTTGATAACTTCTCTGGGATAAACGCTGGCTTGTGTGAGTGTTCCGCTAAATAGTTCTTCTGTGGCAATGGAATGATTTTTTGCGTCAAGGAAAATACCGATAAACACTTCATGCGGCTTGTTTGCTAAACTCAATCGCAGAAAATCCCGGACCAAGTTGGGTGAATTCATCACATTGCCGCATTTCAGTTCTTCACCTAAGGTACGGCGAGCCATTTCTAGTACCGCTTGCAGTTGCGCGTATTTTGCGATGCCCATTCCAGGCAATTGACAGAAGCTTACCTGATTGGCTGCAAAAACATTAGTTAAATTACCGAAGTGGGAAAGTAATTCTCTTGCAAGATCTACAGCACTTTTTCCACTAATTCCGGTACGTAAAAATATGGCTAGTAATTCTATGTCAGAAAGTGTTGAAGCGCCTTTCTGCAGCAGTTTTTCACGTGGTCGTTCAGATATTGGCCAATTTGTAATTGCCATAAACTATGATGTGGCTCACAGTGATGTAAAATGAATTTAGTATAACTTCGTTACTACATGTTCTAATTGGTGATTAACGAGGTGACACGTGGCTAACCATCGATAATTAACTGATAGCGGCATCAGTGCGGTCAAATTAAGCGGGATAATCAGTCATTGTGTCAGTGATTCGATAGCTTATCGCTTTAGCAAGATTAAATTTTTTAGAGATATTATTTGTAATGAGAATAGGAGTGTCGGTTGTGTCGAAGAAACGCGTGCTGTTGGGAGTAACTGGCGGTGTGGCTGCGTACAAAGTGGTGGAATTGGCGCGCGTATTAACTCAGGATGGCGTTGATGTGCAAACGGTGATGACTAAAGCAGCTTGTCGTTTTATAGGTCCGGTGACTTTTCAGTCATTAACGGGTAATCCTGTTTACACTGATTTGTGGGAAACCAATGCCGCGTGTGACATGGCGCATATCAATCTATCCCGAGGTGCCAACATGATTTTAGTGGCGCCAGCCAGCGCAAATTTTATTGCCAAACTTGCCAATGGATTGGCAGATGATCTGCTATCGACATTATGCATAGCACGCGATTGTTCGCTTATGATAGCACCGGCAATGAATCGGCAAATGTGGCAGAATCCTGCAATGCAACGTAATTTATTATTGTTACGTCAAGATGGTGTAAAAATAATCGGCCCGGCCAGTGGCGAGCAAGCTTGCGGAGAAATAGGTATGGGACGCATGCTGGAAGCGAGTGAACTGGTGGAAGCAGTGCAAATTTTTATCCAAGCTGATACTTTGTTAAGGGGTAAAAATATTTTGGTGACAGCCGGGCCTACGTATGAAGCGATTGATGCTGTGCGAGGAATTACCAACAATAGTTCCGGAAAAATGGGGTATGCTGTTGCTAAAGCGGCATTGGAGATGGGTGCAAAAGTTACTTTGATTTCTGGACCGACATGTTTATTATCACCTGCAGTTGACAAGTTTATTTCGGTAGTAAGTGCTGAGGAAATGTTGCGTGCAGTGCAGGCAGAAGTGTCACAAGCTGATATTTTTATCAGTGTTGCTGCTGTTGCTGACTACCGTGCAGCAAGCATCAGTCAGCAAAAACTAAAAAAATCCACTAACAAACTATCAGTAGAGTTGATCCCCAATCCGGATATTCTGATGGCGGTATCTACATTACCTAATGCGCCTTTCTGCATTGGTTTTGCAGCGGAAACAGAAGATCTCGAGAAGAATGCAGCAGCGAAAAGAAATAGGAAGAAGTTACCTTTATTAGTTGCCAATCTAGCTCAGGATGCGATTGGTTCCGATGAGAATGAGTTAATTTTACTGGATGACGATGGTAAACATGTTCTTCCCAAGGCAGCAAAAATAGAGCAAGCGCGGCGTTTGATGAAGCATATTTACTTACTGTACAACAAAAAATTTAAAAAGAATGAAAAGTATTGATATTAAAATTCTTGATGATCGTTTAAATGAGCAGTTTCCAACGTATGCCACGCCAGGTTCAGCCGGATTGGATTTGCGTGCATGTATTGAGCAACCGATGGTGATTAATCCGGGGGAAACTAACCTTATTCCAACGGGTATCGCAATACATTTAGCTGATGCAGGATTGGCGGCGCTGATATTGCCTCGCTCAGGGTTAGGTCATAAGCACGGGATTGTATTAGGAAATCTAGTCGGTTTAGTTGATTCGGACTACCAAGGACAAATTTTAGTTTCCTGTTGGAATCGTAGCCAAACAGCTTTTCATCTTAATCCATTAGAGCGTATTGCTCAGCTCGTTGTGGTTCCCGTGATTCAGGTAACGTTTAATCGAGTAGACAATTTTGACCAGAGCGATCGTGGCGCAGATGGATTTGGCAGTACAGGAAAGCACTGATAAGTAAATATTTCTTATGTGTGTTCAAAGCACAGCAATATGCGTGCGATATTGGATTGCGAAGAAAGTCTATATTTCTAATGAGTACGTGGAAGCATTCCCTTGATTCCACGCATCATTTTTGCCATTCCCCCTTTGTTCATCATTTTCATCATCTTTCTGGCTTGCTCAAATTGTGCCAACAAACGATTAACTTCTTGTACGGATACGCCTGCACCTACAGCGATTCGGCGTTTCCGTGAGGCTTTCAGAATTTCTGGTTTAGCGCGTTCTTGCTTGGTCATGGAATTGATTATACCTTCTGTCCGATTGATTATTTTGTCGTCCACTTTAACGTTTTGCGCTGCTTGGCTGAATTGAGCGGGTAATTTATCCATCAGGGCGTTCATTCCACCCATATTACGCATTTGCTGAAACTGTGCCTTGAAATCATCCAGGTCAAATGCTTTACCCGATTTCATTTTCTTCATCAATTTCTCGGCTTCTTGCTGATCAGCGCTGCGCTGTGCTTCCTCAATCAAACCGAGCACGTCGCCCATCCCTAAAATGCGAGAGGCCATTCGATCGGGATGAAATGCCTCCAAGCCTGTTAATTTTTCTGCAACACCGGCAAACTTGATCGGTTTCCCAGTAATTTGCTTAACTGACAATGCTGCGCCGCCGCGCGCATCACCATCGAGTTTGGTGAGAATGACACCCGTTAGGGGTAACGCATCGGAAAATGCTTTAGCAGTATTCACCGCATCTTGTCCTTGCATTGCATCGACAACAAATAAAGTTTCAATAGGTTGCAGAAGTGCTTCAAGCTCGCTGATTTCTTGCATCATGGCCTCATCAATACCCAACCGGCCGGCGGTGTCAACAATCATCACCTCATGATGGTGCCTGCGCGCATAATCCAACGCAGCTGAGCCGATTTCACTGGGTTTCTGCCCCTCTTGAACAGGAAAAAAGTCGGCGCCCACTTGACTGGCCAGAAGCTCAAGTTGATGAATCGCAGCAGGGCGATAAATATCGCAGGAAACCAGCAATACTTTCTTTTTCTTGTTTTCCATTAACCATTTGGCCAGTTTCCCGCTGCTCGTGGTTTTTCCGGCACCTTGTAATCCCGCCATGAGAATAACTGCAGGAGGAACTGTGGCAAGGTTAAGATCAACTTTTTCTCCACCTATGATGGTAATGAGTTCTTGATGGACCACTCCAACCAGCGCTTGCCCTGGAGTTAGGCTACTCATCACTTCATGACCGATAGCTTTTTCTTTGACACGTGCGATGAAATCTTTGACCACTGGTAAAGCAACATCCGCTTCCAATAACGCCAGACGAACTTCCCGCAAAGCATCCTGGATATTACTCTCAGAAAGCCTTGCCTCGCCACGTAATGTCTTGATGACTCCGCTGAGTCGACCGGTCAGATTGTCAAACATGCTTAATTAAACCTCATAAATCAATAATTAGAGAACAAAATGATGATCCATTCTAATAAATATCTGGATCAGCTCTTTGAATTTGCTAACGTGCCATGTAGACTAAACAATTATTTCGGCAAATCAAATTAGAACTATCAATGACCAGCATTTTAACTTATCTCGCAGCCTTTTTGCTTTATATACTGATCGGTTGGTTTTTCTGGCGGAATACATGGAGCCAAACGGCACCTGAAGTGGGCGATCATATGTTAGTGAAAGTTACGTGGGTGCATTATGCCATGCTTGTTCCCTTGCTGCTGCATGCCCTAACACTTTATCAATCCATGTTTGTTGGTTCAGGACTTAGCTTTGGTTTGAGCAATGCAATCTCAACCATTGTTTGGCTGACCGCTTTCATTTATTGGTTCTCAGGGTTTTTTAAACGCTTACAAGGGTTGCAAACTTTAGTCGCACCCATTGCATGGGCTGCAGCAATCGCAGTATTGTTATCATTGATTTTTCCGTCCCTGCGTCCGCTTGAGAATACGGAATTACCTGCATTCAAAGCGCACTTGTTGGTTGCAATGATGGCCTATAGCTTGCTGACAATAGCGGCGCTACATGCACTGTTAATGACAGTTGTCGAACGCCAATTGCATCATCCCGCGTCACGTTCAGTATTTACCAATTTGCCACCGTTGTTGGCAATGGAAAAATTACTGTTTCATATTATCTGGGGCGGGTTTATTTTACTCACATTGACGCTCATGAGCGGTATTGTGTTTTCGCAGGAAGTATTTGGCCAATCGCTGACATTTTCTCATAAAACTCTATTTGGCTTTATCTCGTGGGGGGTCTTTGCGGCGTTATTGGCCGGTCGTCAATTCTATGGGTGGCGAGGGCGTATAGCGATTCGCTGGACCTTAGCCGGATTTGTTATATTGTTACTGGCTTATATTGGTAGCAAATTTGTGTTAGAAATCGTATTAAATCGCTACTAGCGTTAAATCACCTTTATCTTTAGTACAACCTCGAGGCATTTAACTTTACGGTTCTGGATCTTTACGGTTCTGGATCCGGTGTGAAATTTTGAATTGGTGCCCGGGGCCGGAATCGAACCGGCACGGGCGTTTCGGCCCGAGGGATTTTAAGTCCCTTGTGTCTACCAATTTCACCACCCGGGCGATAGAAATTTTAGATTGATGGAGGCGGGGGTCGGAATCGAACCGGCGTAGACGGCTTTGCAGGCCGCTGCATGACCACTCTGCCACCCCGCCATTATTGCATGGTTTTCAGCGTGCTGTGAATCTTACGGGAAAAGCCTGTAACAGACCATTCGATTTCCGGCAATAAAATAACATTTCGCATATGCCATTTTCATTAGAAAATGGAGCGGGAAACGAGGCTCGAACTCGCGACCCCAACCTTGGCAAGGTTGTGCTCTACCACTGAGCTATTCCCGCGCTATGAAGCTACTGTATGACTTGAAGCACTTCAGAAACAAAGGGTGGATTATAGAGATGCTGCGCGTTTTGTCAAGAAAATGCAGGTGATCGCAACGGGCAAGTCGATTGTTTATTATTTTCTATAATGCCAAGCCTGGCACTTGCATAAAATTAGCAATCGGTATTTGCTTCATCTTCAATAAATAATCTCAATATTTTCGATTTTGAAATGTGTGTTTAGTAATTGTAGTAAATCATTGTGCAGATAGACTCGCCAATCACTTCCTAACTCCAGTTCGCCACTGGCTAAACCATTGCGATAGACGACAGTAATCGGACAGAAATTTACATCAGATTTTTGTACTCGTGTCGAGAATGGAGTCAACAGTTTTTTGAGACTGGATACCTGGTCTAGTGTAGAGGAATTGCAGTGAATCTTGATTTGTTTGACGAAGCGCGAGCGAATTCTGGCGAGGTCATACAATTGCTCGGCGCTAATTCTTAATCCATCGTCTTCGTCCCCGTTGTAGCCGCGCGTGCTTATTTTTGCCTCCGCAATCAGAAGTTGATCTTCTTTTAACCAGACGCGATTGGCGTCGAGCAACTCACTGAAGATCACCAGTTCAACACGTGCTCTGCCATCGTCCAGGTTGATGATTCCCATTTTGCCGCGGCGCGTCATTTGTATGCGAATCGAGTGAATGATGCCGGCGAGTAGTTGTGGCTCGCGCTGTGGATTCAGTCGGTCGAGTCGAGTACGAATGAAGCGCTTTAATTCCGATGCATAGGTATCAAATGGATGGCCGCTGAAATAATAGCCCAAGCCGATTTTTTCCTGGTGCAGTTTTTCCCGATCAGACCATGGTTCGGTCTGAATCAGTTGCAGCTGCATCTGGGAATCGTTACTTGTTTCACCGAATAAATTAATTTGATTGGAAGATTGGCTCGTTTGTTCGGCAGATTCGATGGCTAAGCCGACTGAAGCCATCAAACTGGCGCGGTTGGGGTTGATGGTATCAAACGCACCGACACGGATTAGCGATTCCATCACGCGGCGATTGGCAATGCGACGGTCAACGCGGTGACAGAAATCGAATAAATCAGTGAATGGTCCAGCTTGTTTGCGCACCGCGATGATCGAATTGACTGCGGATTCTCCGGTACCCTTGATCGCGCCAAGACCGAAGCGGATGTTTTTACTGTCGATCGGGACAAAACGGTAGTCGGAAAGATTGATATCGGGAGGCAGAATTTTTAATTTGTTGGCAACGCTGTCTTCAACAAAAATGTGCACTTTATCCGTGTCATCCATATCCGCAGACAAGCACGCTGCCATAAATTCAGCCGGATAGTGCGCTTTCAGATAGGCCGTTTGGAAGGCGATGAGCGCATAAGCGGCGGCATGGGATTTGTTGAAGCCATAGCCGGCGAATTTTTCCATCAAACCGAATAATTCGGTGGCTTTAACTTCGCTCAAACCGTTATTGACTGCGCCGGATACGAAGATGTCGCGTTGTTGCGCCATTTCCTCGACCTTTTTCTTACCCATCGCACGGCGCAGTAAATCGGCACTGCCAAGACTGTAGCCGCCGATGACCTGCGCAATTTGCATGACTTGTTCCTGATAAATCATGATGCCGTAAGTCGGTCCCAGAATCGTTTCCAGGCGCGAATCAAGATATTCAATCTGTTTTCTGCCATGCTTGCGGTCGATAAATTCTGGAATCAGATCCATCGGGCCGGGGCGGTATAAAGCGACCAGTGCGATAATGTCTTCAAAGCGGTCTGGTTTTGCCTTTTGCAGCAGATCAATCATGCCGCGCGACTCAAACTGAAAGATGCCTACCGCATTTCCTTTACGCATCAATGCATAAGTTGCTGCGTCATCCAATGGCAACGTTTCTAGTGAAAAAGGGCAAACATTCGGAGATTCGTCGCTTGAATGTAACTGACGGATATATTCGACGGCACGATCCAGGATTGTCAATGTACGCAATCCAAGAAAATCAAATTTCACCAAACCGATTTTTTCGACATCGTCCTTATCCAGCTGGCTGACAACGGAATCGCCCGATTCGGTGCAGTAAATCGGGCAAAAATCGGTAATCTCGCTCGAGGCGATGAGTACGCCTCCAGCGTGCATGCCGACATTGCGCGTGATGCCTTCGAGACTTTCCGCCAGTTCCAGTAAATTGTGGACATCTTCTTCTTCCTCGGCGCGCTGATTGAGTTGCGGTTCGAGTTGGCGTGCTTTTTTTAATGTCATGCCAATCTCGAACGGTACCAGTTTGGCGAGCTGATCGACAAAGTTATAGGGTAAATCCATGACCCGGCCAATATCGCGAATTACGGCTTTGGCTGCCATCGTACCGAATGTGGCAATTTGAGAGACTTTTCCAGTTCCGTAGCGTTGTTTGACGTACTCAATGACCAGTTCGCGCCGATCCTGGCAAAAGTCGATGTCAAAATCGGGCATCGAGATACGTTCGGGGTTCAAAAAACGTTCAAATAACAGATCGTAACGTAATGGATCAAGATCGGTGATTCCCAGTGAATAGGCCACTAATGAGCCCGCTCCGGAACCACGCCCTGGTCCTACCGGGACATTATTATGTTTAGCCCAGTTGATAAAGTCGGCCACAATCAGGAAATATCCGGCAAATCCCATCTGGATAATGGTGTCGACCTCAAATTCAAGGCGGGACTGATACTCGCCCATTTTGCTATGACGTATTTCTGTCTCGGGAAACAAGCTGGCCATGCGCGTTATCAAACCTGCTTCAGCCTGGCTGCGCAGATATTGATCCAGGCCTTCGTTGTTAGGTGTAGGAAATAGTGGAAGTCGGTTTACGCCCAATTCCAATACCAGATTGCAGCGTTTGGCAATTTCGATTGTATTCGCCAGTGCGGCAGGAATATCGGCGAACAGTTGTGCCATTTCAGCTTGAGTTTTAAAGTATTGCTGTTCAGTGAAGCTTCTTGGACGGCGTTTGTCCTCTAAGACATAGCCCTCGGCGATACAGACACGCGCTTCATGCGCCCGATAATCGTCTGCATTGAGAAATTGCACGGCTTGCGTTGCCACGATTGGCAAATTGAATTTCCTGGCTAGTGCCAGCGAATGCTGAATTAATCCTGCTTCATTGGCATGCCCATCACGTTGTATTTCAAGATAAAAACGATCGGGAAACAGGCTAGCCCATTTTTGCGTCTGAATTTCAGCTTGTGATACATTACTTTGTAATAGAGATAACCCGATGTCGCCTAAACGGCTACCCGATAAAGCAATCAATCCTTCCGTGCCCCACTCATTGGAATGCAACCACGATTCTTTAATCTCGGCTTTGCCTTGTAATTGGTTTTCCCGGTAGGCACGTGACAGCAGACGTGACAGCAGTAAATAACCGGCGTGTGTTTGGCATAGTAATAGTAGTCGAATTGGCTTGCTTCGATCGGATTCGTTGGCGATCCAGACATCACACCCGAGGATCGGTTTAATCCCGTTCTTGGATGCAGTTTGGTAAAATTTTACTAATCCGAAGAGATTGCTAAGATCGGTCAATGTCAGGGCTGGCATTTGGTCGGCCACCGCTTTTGTAACGACATCATGAATGCGAATTGTGCTATCCAGAATGGAGTATTCGCTGTGCATTCGTAAATGAATAAAAGCTGGTTTGATGGGCATGATGTTACAATTAAGGCCTGTGAAAACTTTGTCATTAATACAGTCGAGCGCTATTTTACATTATGTTGAAATCACCTGAACTTTTACTTCCCGCTGGTTCCTTGGACAAGATGCGCATTGCTTATGCGTTTGGTGCCGATGCAGTGTATGCAGGACAGCCGCGTTATTCTTTGCGTGCGCGTAACAATGATTTTGCCTTGGAGCAAATTAAAACTGGGATCACGGAAGCACATGCTTTAGGGAAGAAGTTTTTGGTAGCCAG
The DNA here is from genome assembly GCF_902826915.1 of uncultured Nitrosomonas sp. Lineage (GTDB taxonomy): Bacteria > Pseudomonadota > Gammaproteobacteria > Burkholderiales > Nitrosomonadaceae > Nitrosomonas. The sequence continues at coordinate 13,802 of NZ_CADEGP010000024.1, read as the reverse complement.
CAATGCCATGCCGCATAATGCCAAGATTAAAACTTACCTGGATGATATGGCGCCTATTATTGCAATGCAGCCAGACGCACTGATTATGGCTGATCCCGGATTGATCATGATGGTGCGAGAAAAATGGCCGGATGTACCGATTCATCTATCAGTGCAGGCCAATACGGTTAATTATATGGGCGTTAAGTTTTGGCAGAAAATAGGGTTGACGCGGGTGATTTTGTCGCGTGAATTATCGTTGGATGAAGTGGCGCAAATTCGTGATTACTGCCCTGATATGGAGCTTGAGGTTTTCGTACATGGTGCGCTGTGCATTGCGTATTCCGGACGTTGCTTGCTATCAGGGTATTTTAATCACCGTGATCCGAATCAAGGCACCTGCACGAATTCATGCCGCTGGGATTATAAAGTGAAATCCGCTGAGGAAAATTCTAGCGGTGATATTCAGGAAGTTGGCAAAATTGATTTTGATTTTGGCCAAGCGATGCAACAATCCGAACAATCGAGTATGACAAGTGGATGCAGCTCGATTACGCGCCATCCTGCTGCTGACCAAGTGTATCTGATTGAAGAAAAGGAGCGGCCTGGTCAACTAATGCCGATCATGGAAGACGAGCACGGTACGTATATTATGAATTCCAAAGACTTGCGTGCAGTTGAGCATGTCGAGCGCTTGGTTAAAATTGGCGTTGATTCATTGAAGATCGAAGGGCGCACCAAATCTTTGTATTATGTGGCGCGCACAGCGCAGGTTTATCGCAAGGCGATTGATGATGCCGTAGCGAGCAAACCGTTTGATCCCGCATTATTGGGGGAACTAGAGGGATTGGCAAACCGTGGCTATACCAGCGGCTTTTATCAACGGCATAACACGCATGAGACCCAAAATTATTTGCGCGGGCATTCTGAATCCAATCGCAGTCAGTATGTTGGCGATATCACTGGTTTTGATACAGCTAACGGCATGGCTGAGATACTGGTGAAAAACCGCTTTCAGGTGGGTGATCGCCTTGAGATTCTTCACCCCACGGGTAACCAAGTGATTGAGTTGTCACGCATGCTGGATTCCGCCGGGCGTCCGGTGCAGGTAGCACCGGGCAGCGGTCATCGAGTCAAAATACCGTTAACCGGAAATGTAGATAACGCTTTCGTCACTCGTTTCTTCTGAAAAATGATGCTGGCACTGATAATAATAGAAACTGAGTATTTTATTGGGTAGCCAATCCAATTTCCCCGGAAACGGACCTTGCATGAATCCGGCGTGACCGCCTTGCTCGGGAAATTCCAATGTTACAGCTGAAGATACCTCGCTTTGGTCCGGTAGCACCGTTGCTGGCATGAAAGGATCGTTGCGAGCATTAATCACCAGAGTAGGTACTCTAATATGACGCAGCCATTGTTTGCTGCTGGACTGCTGCCAATAATCGTCAGTATCGCGGAAACCATGCAATGGCGCCGTGACCAGGTTATCAAAATCATAAATTGAGGCGCATTTTTTGAGCGCTTTGGCATCAAATAGATCGGGAAATTGTTCCAGTTTATCAAACGCTTTGTTTTTTAGGGTATCCAGGAAGTGGCGCGTATACACTTGATTGAAGCCCTTATCCAGAGCCGAACCGGCCGCAGTCAGATCCAACGGCACTGAGACGGTTGCAGCGCCTGTCACGAGTTCGCGTGCGCGTTCGCCTTGCTCGCCCAGCCATTTCAATAGCGCATTGCCACCCAAAGAGACACCCATTACGTAAACCGGGCGCATTGAGTTTGTTGCTTGTGTTTGATGGAGAATACGCCGCATCATCCAGTCGATTTCAGTGGAATCACCAGCGTGATAGGCGCGGGACAACCGGTTTGGCATGCCGGAACAGCCACGAAAATGAATGACGGCGCTGTGCCAGCCGTGGCTTTTTAAGCTGTTGATCATGCTTAGAATATAATGACTCGAAGATCCACCCTCAAGACCATGGAAAAATATGACCAAAGGGGAGCCAGCAGATCCATCGGTCCAATCGACATCAACAAAGTCCCCATCATCAAGCTCCCAGCGTTCACGCCGGTATGCAAACAATGGTGCTGGTTTGATAAAGTAAGGATAAAGCGTTTGTATATTTCCGCCCGGCAGCCAGGACGGCGCTTTGTAATGCTTTGTGCACAAGGGGATCGTTGTTTTCTTTAACATTGTTATTTTTGCTTGTTGCTCACATGGCCATTGTAATCGATAAAGTTATTGGCATGATTGCAGTAATATGGAAACAGGCTAGAAATTACATTCAATACGCGATTGCTGGCCAACTCAATATGTGGGGTGGGTGGCCAGCCTGCGTCTCAAGACGATTACTGCTGGCATCATAGCTCCAGAGTTTGAATCCAGTGTTGTCCGATTGGCTGGTGATGCGATCACAAAAAATCAGAATGAATCATTGGCAATATTTTTAATTAGTGACCTGTCTCCGTGTTTCTCCTTCTTCGTGCTTGACAAAATAGGCGTAGCAACGTTGCAAACGTAATTCGCAGAACCTACAAACATAGTTATTTCCAGCTTAGATTATTTGCAAGCTGTTACATATATCTTTGGCCCAAATATTTTGATAAATGTCCCGCAGGCCACTGATAATTATTTATTAGCTTCCTCATAATATTTATACACAAATCTTAAAGGAGCACTGAAATGCAATTCACGCAAATTAGAAATGCCACACTTAAAATTAATTATGGCGGTAAAAAGATACTGATCGATCCTTGGCTCGCAGAAAAAGACGCGTTACCTGGGTTTGGGGGAACGATCAACGAGCACATACGCAATCCTACGTCTGAATTACCTATGCCGATCAATGAAATAATTGATGTGGATGCGGTTATATTAACGCATGATCATCCGGATCATTGGGACGATGCAGCGAAAGAGGCGATTCCTAAAGACATGTTGATTTTTACCCAACATGAAAAAGATGCGAAAGCTGTAAAATCAGCCGGATTTAATAATGTTCAAATATTAAATGAAATCACTGATTATGAAGGCATTACTCTCATTAAGACTTCGGGTCAACACGGTCACCCTAAAGTAGTAGAAGATATGAAAGAGTTGTTAGGTGAAGTAAGCGGGGTCATTTTTAAACATCCCAATGAAAAGACATTTTATATCGCGGGTGATACGGTATGGTGTGGAGAGGTCGAGCAAAGCCTGAAAAAATATCATCCTGATGTAGTCGTATTAAATAGCTGTGATGCACAAGTTATCGGTAATGAATCTATTATCATGGGCAAGGAAGATATTTACGAAGTCTATAAATCGGCTCCCGATGCAACTATTATCGCTAGCCATATGGAAGCGGTTAATCATGCCACTTTAACTAGGAAGGGATTGGGTGAATTTCTTAGAGCTAACGAAATGACGGAACGCGTATTAGTACCAGCGGATGGTGAATCGTATACCTTTTGAATTAGATCAGAATAATGCATCAAAGGGGACTGATGTATTATTTTGTATAGATGGTTTTTGAAATACAGTTGAACGAAAAAAGAGTTTAACCGGTGAGGTTATATATGGCTGTTCCTATAGTTGCGGTTGTTGCTTTTAATCACTTCAGTCCTTTTCATTTATCGGTGCCATGCATTATTTTTGGCGATCTTTTGCACGATCAGAAATTGTTTGAACTCAAAATCTATACAGAGGAGTCTGGATCGATACAATCACATGAGGGATTGAGTGTTCAATCGTCCCTTAGTATTGAAGAACTGGCGCAAGCTGACATCATTATCGTGCCTTCCTGGCGTGATCCAGCAGAAAAGCCAAACCAAGCAATGCTCGATGCAATGGTTGAAGCTCATGCACGCGGGAATCAAGTTGTAGGGCTGTGTTTGGGCACTTATGTGCTTGCGTATGCAGGATTACTGAAAAACCACAAGGCGGCTACGCATTGGGAGTTTGAGCAGGATTTCATTAGTCGCTTTCCGGATGTAGACTTGGATTGTAATGCGCTATATGTTGATGATGATCGTCTGATTACTTCTGCAGGAACCGCCGCGGGTCTAGACTGTTGTTTATATCTTGTTCGACGGCGTTACGGTAGTGCGATTGCTAATAAGCTAGCCAGGCGCATGGTAATTCCCCCTTATAGAGAAGGCGGCCAGGCTCAATTTATTGAGCGACCTATACCCTTTACAACCAAGGATGCCAGAATCAATACACTTTTGGATTATTTGAGGAATAATCTAAATAAAATACATGGCTTAGACGAACTTGCGGAGCATAGCAAGATGAGTCGCCGAACATTCACACGACAGTTTTACAAGGCAACGGGAATGTCTGTTGGCGAATGGCTTTTAATTGAGCGTCTCCAACGAAGCCAGGAATTATTAGAATCTACTTCGCTAGCAATTGACGCTATTGCAGAGCAGATCGGCTTTCAATCTACTGCATCCCTTCGTCAACATTTCAAACGTAGATTTAATGTAACTCCAAGTGAATGGCGAAGAACTTTCAGAGGGCATCAAAAACTGCGCTGAATGATTAATGTGCGTTGCTCTGTGAGAAATTACCCCGCTTTGTTTGCGGCGGGGTTCTTGTTTTTAAAAACCGAGCAAATTTGCAAGGCAGTCTAGCAATCCGTCCGAGTCTGAGCGATGGCAAAAATAAAAAATGCTGCTGATGAATGTGATGATCGACAATAGGAGTAAAACGACAGAGAATTTTAAATTCTTTTGTTCATATTTTGCTTTTATTGCATCTGCAATTTCATCATAGGATTTGTTCGATAGATCTACTTTAGCTCTTGGAATAACAGGAATTTCATTCACGGTTTGATCGTTTTTCTGTTCTGAGTTCCTTGTGCTTGGTGGTGGAGACTGCTCATGACTGGGAGCAGCTTTAGGCGCAACTGATTCCTGGGTTGGTTTATTAGCCGTCTCTAACGATTCCTGTTTTTTTCTTTCTTCATTGTTGAGCATAATGATGTAATGAAACACATCGGTTATCAGTCCCATTCGCTGCGTAGCTTCATAAACATCTTTTGCATCGATTGTAGATTTATTACGTTCATAGGCCACGTTGAACGATCTGTCACACAATGAATTAATGGTTCGCGGTGTTCCGCCGGCGTTAAATGCAATTGAGATGGCTTCCCACCCAGTGTCCGAAATTAAATTGGGATTACCTCCAGCAACTTGAATACGATGGGTAATATATTTCAATACGCCATCGGTGGTCATTTTTCCTAACGATTCAAGTGCGGCAATACGTTGCTTAAATGGAATCATCTCGGGCTTGTTGATTTTCTCCATCAACTCATCCTGACCAAGGAGCAACAACTGAATAAGCTTGATGGATCCTTCTTCAAGATTGTTTAACAAGCGAATGCCATTAAGAACGTCATCTGACATCAAATGGGATTCATCAATGATAACCAGACACTTTTTCCCTTCCGTGTTGATCGTCATTAAAGCATTCCGAATATCGCGCATGACAAAGGTTTTTTCAGAGGATGTCGGATGAAGTCCAAGTTCTTGAGCAAGAAATAAATAAAGATCAGTGCTGTTGGCAGGGGGTTCAGCCATCCAAATTAATTGAATGCTCTCTGGGAAATCGGCCTTTATCATTTGGCTCAACGTTGTTTTGCCAGAGCCAATGGGGCCTGTGACGACGATCAATCCACGACCGCTTTGTAAAGAACCAGAGATTTGCTTGCGAATGCGTGCATGATCTCCATGATCATAGAAAAACAACGGATCCGGTACATTCTCGAAAGGAAGTAATTTGAGGTTAAAGTGCTGGGCATACATATGCATTAGTTTGCTCCCTCCTGAGGCATCAGTTTTACTTCGACTCTACGGTTTTTTGTTCTACCTTCTTCTGTGACATTCGAAGCTATTGGTCGTTTGTCACCATAGCCAATAATAGATATTCGCGTCGTGGGTACACCATGCAAGATCAATATATTCGCGATGGCTCGAGCGCGACGCCTAGATAAATCCATATTGTCACTGCTAATCTTTCCGGTAGGAATGTTGTCGGTATGACCTTCAATGAGTATACGATTGTTTGAAAATGCTGATATTTCTTCAATTAAATCTTCAATCATTGAATAGGAGACATCATGGATAATATCTTGTCCGGAACGAAATGTTTTGCCATCGAATATGGTTAAGATCCGAGGCTTAACGAGTGTATCGGGAGTAGGTGTGACTTCATTAATTTCTTCCGTTGCTGGAATTGGATTTTCATCCTGTGTGGTTATTGTTTCCACATTCTCAGCAACGACTTTGTTGTCCTCGAATGTGGGCGAATGGGTCAAATTGTCCAGGCCGGGTACCGGAGTAGGTGCGGATAGCGAAGATGGTTCAGGTGCAGCAGAAGACTCAAGTGAAGGTGGCATTGCTTCCGGCCAATTTCCTTGATAGATTGTATCTTGGATCGGGATTTCCAGCGCTTTAAACGTAACAACAGCCGATAGACTGAAAAACACAAAAGATAGTCCAATAATAATGAAACGTACCATGATAATGCACTCGATTTAGTATATGTTAATTAAGCAAGTGTAACGGACTTATGCACAAATATTTTAACGTATTGAAGGGTGTCTTGCTTACGGGAATAAAATAAGTTTGGTTAATCATTGATGGATAAAAGCAGTTTAATTCCAATTTAGTTCACTTCAAAATCTGTACAACAAGATGCAAGTTAACATTGTCTCGTACAAACTCGGATTTAAACGGGTTAATAGAGGCAATAAACTATGCCGTTCTATAAGATTGTCATATTATCATGGCGGTCATAGAAGGCATCAAAGTATCTATTCCTGAAGATTCAAATTCTTAGTGCTACAGTGTGAGATTTGTCACGCAAGTATCCACAGTAAGATGTTATGGTATGAGATGCCATTTATCATTGCTGTTGCATCACAAAGTTGCAGCATCAACGCATATAGTATAGTTATGCAAAATTGGCAGGTTAGGGGAGAGTGTTATTTCTATTATTTTTGTATTAGAGTTTCTCATAACCACTTGTAGCGGGATGAGGTACTTAATTTGTACCGACGATAATTCATAGGCTGTGATTCTTCTAGTATCGAGTAGTAAGCGGCGTTATCGCATTAGTTACCGGTATTTTTATGAAATATCAACAAGTTGTTTGCTTCATGTAATCTAAATCCGAAAGTGTTCTACTACCTATTGGGAGATTAATAACATGACAAAAACTACAATATCTTTTTCACACTCATCCCAAACAGACATTGGAATTCCAAAGTTATTACTATGGTTGCTTGCGTTTGTATTGATTTTGATCTCGGGCTGCAGTATCGGCGATAAAATCGACAAATTGACAGATAAAGTAAGTGATGTGGCCGGAGATACCGTAGCTACGTTAGATAGCGCGATTGATGCCTTAGACCGGAATTCTGCTTCCTGGCAGTCGGTATTGCAAGATGCTACGACAAAATTGACCGATGAAGCCCAATCCACGGTACGCAACGAGGTTTCGGATCTGCTCAACCGCAGTGTGGCGGCTACGGGAAATGAGTTGCGCTGTAATATAGATTTTATCGGTTCGCGTGTGCGTCAGGCTTTAGCGCGAATTCGCTCACGACTGCTGCATCAAGCGATACCTTCGGTTGAACCAGCGTTATGCCACGTGGTTCCTGCCGCTGTGGATATGGCACTGGATGTAAGCCGTCGTAACAAGCTGGAGTTTTTCGGTTATGATTTTGACACGACAACTATCAAGGTGACATTACACAATAAGTCGGGCGCAATGGATGTTTCTTCCAAGCTTGATCGATTGACTCACTACCATATGACGCTCAATCTCGGTGCAAATGGGGTTCCAGTATCCAGTGCCAGCGATCGCCTGACTTTGGAATGGGAAAATCGTCCTATTTCCAGTATCGCTGTGATTCAACCGGCTACGCCAGTATGCCGGGAAAAAACAGAAACATATGCGCGTGATACTTATTTATCTTTTACACCGCCTCATACTCGTGGTGATAAAGAATTTAATGGGAATGGTCCGGAAGTATGGGCAAATGCACGTTGGAGCAATGAAGGCACGCACGTAAACTTCCGGCTTTGGATGAAGGCTCAGGAAACACGTAGCGATTGGACCACAGCAGAAGGTGAGCGCACTGATACTTACTATACGGCACCACCAGGCTGGCGTATCGATAGTATAGTTAACAGCGCGGAAAGCACAGCGCATTATGTCGACACCGATCATAACGATGATCGTCAAGGTGGTGGTCCGAACGGGCCGGTCAAAGAGTTCAAATTCCGTGGCGATCGCAGTGGTGATGATGCGGGTAGTTATACCGGCGTAGACGTTACCTTTAATCCACTGGTGGTGAAGTTGGTGGAAGTGACCAATTGTGCTCCGGCATCGGCAATTAAATCATTGCAGACAAAGGATCTGATCGCTCCCTCTACAATCAAACGTTTGCAGCCCATGATGTTGAAGTTGAAACCCTAGTTAAGTTTTATAGTGAAATTTTGTACCATGCAATGCACCCGCGATCCCGAGAGCGGGTGCATTGTGCTTTTTTCTTTGCGAAATCATGCCAGATTTATTTCTTCTAAAATAAGAGCCTTTCCAGCGATTGGCCGAGTTTGACAGCACAATGCTTCTTCGTTACATTTTGCTACTTAGTTTAGATAGATAATACTCTTGAAATAAACTTTTACACCATTTAGCTTGTTTGAAAAATACCGAGGGGGAAGAGTCTTGAACAAAAGATCAGGCAGTAATGCGATTGGTACTGATGAACTCATCATTTCCGGTTCGAATGGATGGATCATGCTGGTGGTTTTATTGATTGGATTCATGTTGGGTGTTTTTCTTGTGGCCACACCCGGAGGTCCGGTTAAAATTTTTGCAGGCGGTTCTTTTCTGGCAGTCACGCTATTTTGTGCTAAGGGTTTATTTACACTCGAGCCGAATCAAGCTGCCGTGATGGTTTTTTTCGGTAAGTATACAGGGACAGTTAGCGAAAGTGGTTTTTTCTGGGTCAATCCGTTCTATAACCGAACGCCGGTTTCACTTCGGATCAATAATTGGAATACCCCTGTTTTGAAAGTCAACGATGAGCGTGGCAGTCCGATTGAAATTGCCGCAGTGATCGCTTGGCGGGTGCAGGATACGGCACGCGCAGTTTTCGATGTGGAAAGCACGTTCAACTACTTGCAGGTTCAAAGTGAGTCGGCAGTTCGTCAAGTGGCCAGTAGTCATGCATACGACGATACTGAAGGAGAACAGCGCAAAAGTTTGCGTACTGATCTGGATGCTATTGCAGCGTTGTTACGCGAATCAATTCAACAGCACGTCGAAGTTGCAGGAATCGTGATTGAAGAGGCCAAGATTGCCCATCTTGCCTATGCCCCCGAGATTGCCAGCGCCATGCTTCGACGGCAGCAGGCGGAGGCGGTAGTAATGGCGCGCCAGAGACTGGTAGATGGCGCAGTGGGTATGGTCGAAGGTGCACTGAAAAATCTGGAAGAGAAGAAGATTGTTTCATTGACATCCGATCAACGTGCCGCACTGGTAACCAACATGATGACGGTGTTACTATCAGAAACAGGTGCACAGCCAGTCATTCAGATGACACAAGCGCCCTTGCAGTAATGTTCCATTTTTCTAGTGACTTTTGCAAACTGTGTAACGTTGCTGACAAAACTATCATACGGCGATCATTACGTTCCTCGCAAGATTTCAATCAAGGGCCTCCGAATTGAAGGTGCCGCACATAGATAGATCGAATTTGTTGACAATAGGAAGTTGCGCCGACAGAGCTCGCAGCGCCGTGCGCAGACCTTCTTCCAGAACCGGATGATAAAATGGCAAACGCAGTAGCTGCTGTACCGTGAGCGATTGATCAATGGCTAACGCCAGCAGATGCGCCATATGGTCGCCAGCGGGCGCGCACATTTCCGCACCCAATAGCCGACCACTTTCCGCGTCGGCATAAATGCGCTGAATGCCTTTATTCCTCTGGCCGACCCGAGCACGCCCCTGGCGGTCAAAATGCACCTCCCCAATCAAAGTTTTTGCGGGATTGAGCGCCTGAAAGCGGTTGCCTACGATGGCTATATTTGGGTCAGTAAAAATAATGGCTAGTGGTGTCCGGCGTGTAAAACAAAGTGGATCAGAGCGTATGGCATTGAGTCCAGCAATGTATCCTTCATCGGCAGCTTCATGCAGCAACGGTGCCTGGTCATTTGCATCGCCGGCCAAAAATATGGGTAGGTCGGCTACCTGCATAGTGCTTGGATTTACCGATGGCATGCCATGCTGGTCGAGCGGAACGCCTAGTGTTTCTAACCCCAGATTATCGATATTGGGGCGGCGCCCTAGCGCAGCAAGCACACAATCGACGATCACTTCGGTGCTTCCGGCACGTACCTGCACACCCTTGTGTACGAGATTCAACTCGGCTTTATTTCCCATGTGCAGAGGAAGTTCTTTTCCTAACAGATCTGTCGCCGTTGTAATGACCTGTGGGTCTGTTAATCCAGCGAATTGATTTCCACCAAATGCTGTTACCTTAATACCAAGTCGAGAAAGCGCTTGTGCCATCTCAGCACCGATAGAACCCATTCCTATCACTGCCATATGTGCAGGCAGCGTTTTTTGTTCAAACAAGATATCTGTCGTGAGTAACCGATCACCGAGTGAATTCCATGGTGCTGGGACAATCGGACGTGATCCGGTGGCAATAATAATTTTGTGCGCACGTAATTCCTTACCATTGACTTCCAGTCTATCTGGAGCAAGTAGGCGTGCGCGCCCGGAAATAGCGCGTTTGCCTAGATCATCTGTTATTTTGACCGTGCTGGCGACAAAGTCATCGCGTAGCCGTCGCACTCGTTGTAGCACAGTAGGGATGTCCATTGTGAGCTGGTCAGAGCCGCGAATGCCGAATTCTTCAAAAGTATCGCGACGATGGAAGGCATTAGCCGCCTCAATCAGCGCTTTGGATGGCATACAGCCAACTCGAGCGCAGATAGTGCCCCAGAGCCCATCATTGATAATCACAAAGCGATCAGTGTGTTTTCGTACCTCCCGCAACGCAGATAAGCCTGCGCTACCCGCCCCAACGATGATCACATCCAGTGTTTCATTCATAATTATTGTCTCCGATGATGCGCACAGAAAACCCGAACAATGGGATTAAACTCAATTTATATTTCTTTTCTTAGTGTTCTGAACCATCCTATCAGGGACTCGACATTCAAACAACACACTATTTTGTTCGTACGGCGTTTTGCTGCGGTTGCTCGGGCACTTCACATTGAGGGAATCGGGCCTGTTTCATCGACTACTATCTTTGATTTTATTGTTGTCAGCAGTTAATTAAAAACCATTAATTTCACCCTCACGACGAGGATCTGCACCGCCTTCGAGTCCGGTTTTTGCGTCGATAAGAATCACGTGCAAGCCGCTGGTTTGATCTTTTAACGTAATGTGATGGCCTTGTTCGCGCAGTCGTGCCAGTGTTGAATTATCGGCGCGACCGCGTTCCATCTCCACATCATATCCCATGGCAACAAGATGTCCGTCGGCAATGGCTTCGGCTACAGGTAATTTCTTGGCTAAAATTCGATAAAGACTGCCAGCAACATAGTTTATGATCCTTGTGCCGCCGGGGCTACCAATCGCCAATAGCGCTCTACCATCTTTAAAAACAATGGTTGGCGCCATCGATGAGCGTGGGCGCTTACTAGGCTGGATGCGATTGGCGACCAGTGCACCATCGATATTTTTTGGCGTAAAGGAGAAATCAGTAAGCTGATTGTTCAATAAAAAGCCGCCGACCATGATTCGCGAACCGAAGGCGGTCTCAATACTGCTGGTCATACTTACTACATTACCCTCGGCATCGACAATGCTCAAATGCGTGGTGGAAGGAAGTTCTGGTGAATCGCTGCTAAGGCGAGGTTCGGCACCTGGCGGTAAGCCGGCATTCACGGTGCCAAGTACCGTGTTGTTACTGATCAACTTCGCGCGTTGTTGAAGATAATCGCGATTGATCATGCCGCGAGTGGGAACATTGACAAAAGCAGGATCTCCCACATAGGCGTTACGGTCAGCAAATGCCAGCTTGGAGGCCTCAATAAAACCGTGCTGCCAGTCGGCATGCTCGCCATAGCGGATTTCGTAAGCCTCCAACAGACCAAGAATCGCCAGTACCGTGATACCTCCGGAGGATGGCGGTGGAGCGCCGCAAATACGGTAAATCTGGAACTGTCCGCAAACGGCTTCGTGTTTTTCCGGTTGATACGCGGCCATATCCGAGAAACTGAGGTGACCGGCTCGGTTGGGATCATGCTTCACCGCCTGGACGATCTGTTTAGCCAACTCGCCCCGATAAAAATCGGCGGCACCAAGGGTGGCAAGCCGTCGTAGCGTTTGTGCGTAGGCTGGATTTCTCAGCAGACTCCCTTCGGCCTTGGGTTGCCAATCTGTTTCAGTCTGGCTGTAAAAATAATTACGGATTTGCGGATTCACCGCCACTTTAGGCATGCGGCTGAGCAAAATATGCAACCGTTCAGAAATGGCAAAACCTTGCTCAGCTAGAATAATAGCGGGCTGGAATAAGTTTGCCCATGGTAGCTTGCCATGCTCCTTGTGGCTGGCCTCCAGCATTGCCAAAACACCAGGCACACCTACCGAATGACCACCAATAACAGCACTAAAGAAATCCATCGGCTCGCCATCGGCATTCAAGTAATGAGTCTCTGACACTGATGCAGGCGAAATTTCCCGGCCATCCCAGGCGACCAGTTCACCATCTCTTGCTCGCCAATGTAGCATAAATGCACCTCCGCCAATCCCTGAGGACTGTGGTTCGACAAGACCCAGCACCAATTGCGCGGCAATGGCGGCATCAACCGCGGAACCGCCCTGGCGTAGAATCTTAGCAGCAGCCCGGCTGGCGTGTGGATTGGCAGTGACCGCCATCGCTTTACTGTAGTTGCCCGACTTAATCGCGCCAAAGCCACTGGCAGTCTCGGGCGCAATGATGGGATCGCTGGCATGAGTTAATACGCCGTAAAGACACAGAACAGAAAAATATAGCGATTTTATATCCACCCAGCGCATTCCATCTTTCCAGAAAGATCAAACGCGTAGAGTGCCACTTCCTGCTACGAGAAGTAAAGTGGAGTTGTCCCAATTTGACGGACATTCTTTTCATGGAGTCGAGAGAGTCTCGACCTGCGAAAGCGGATTGCAGTTTATCGCGATTTGATTTTTCTCATTCAGTTTTCTCTCAAAATTGCTGGGTGATAAGTATCCCAGCCCAGAATGCCTGCGAGTTGGGTTGTACCATGACTCGATCCAGGTAAATATGGCTAGCCTTGCTTCAGTTTTGTTTTTCCAGGAGCGCCTGTCGATCAATTCACATTCTAGGCTGGCAAAAAAGCTTTCAGCCATCGCATTGTCGTAAGCATCACCCACACTGCCCATGGAGGGACGCACACCCATTTCCCTGCATCGCTTGCCGAACTCAACACGGGTGTATTGACTGCCCTGATCGCTATGATGAATTACTTTACCCGGTTTACGGGTGATTAACGCCATGTTCAACGCACTGATCACCAGATTTGCTGTCATGGTTTCACCGAAAGACCAGCCCACTACCCATAGTTGATTGATGATTGATGCTAGCTGCCTTGAAATGACGTTGCACCAAATCCGGTGCGGGCCGGTCATGCTTATTGCGATGAGTCGTAATCACAAAGCCTCGTCTGCGGCTCACCCCTTTAATCCGAGCTATGATTATTTCTGGTGTATGACAAGTGAGGAGAAAGCGGTGTAGCCT
>NZ_CADEGP010000023.1 GCF_902826915.1 uncultured Nitrosomonas sp. | reverse complement strand
GATCAAAAACAGCAGGTCGCTTGATTCTCATACACCAGATTTGACTATAGCTCAAGCAACACCGGCGCTGGCTCGACTTATCCGCCTATTTTCTCTCACAACCGTACAAGTTTTCTGGAGAACCCGGTGGGAATTGGGCAACACTGTCAGGGCAGGTAAATGCGCCTTCTACGTTACCAATCTGTCCGTACATTCGAATGCCGATAATCCAAGGATCACGCTCGTACAAGGAGCGTTCCAGCGCGAATGCGAAGAGGTTTGGTTTAAGCCCAAAAACTCTAATGGGCGGTACGTAGGAAAGGGTCAAGGCAAATTGCCCCGGAAGCCCGAAAGTGAGGCGGGTCGGCCAAAAATAGGAGCTTTGTTCAGATCTTCTTCCTTGATGCCATTGAAACCAATCTGTCGTTGCGCAGAGCTGAGTTGGGGAATCCAGTCCAATTCGACCCCGCCTTCGATCGAACCTAACGCTCGACTGCGTGGTACGCTGAGCCCAGATAGGAGTGTGATTGACGTAACATAATTCATCGCCCATGCTTCAGGGCGATTCGAATGAAGAAACTCAGTCTCATTGATGACATCTTGTGCTAATGTTTGACCGTTTGGCACGACGGCTAAGAGACAGATGAGGTGCATTTTAAGTGGCAATGATTTAACCATGAGTAACTGTCTATTATTAGCAGAGATTTCATAGTTCATATGATTAATTAGTAGTGGAACTGCATTAATAATTCAATTCCGTTTCGGTTCTTAATGAGATCTGCGGTATCCTCAAGATTGCGTAGTGCAATGGCAATCAGTTGAATTTAAAGAGCTGTGATATTTCCAGCTTATCGGAAATATATCCGATAAAATATGTATAGACTAATGCATATTTTAAGTGCACTGTCAAATAGGTATGTCTGTTTTATCGAGTGGAGGTTTGTATGTTGCGTTTCATACTTCTATGGCTAATTATTCCATTTTTCGCATCTTCGGTTACTGCAACTGCGGCAACAGTAACGGTAGATATCCAAAACTTTGTGTTCAATCCTAATACAATCACACTTAATGTAGGAGATTCAGTAAATTGGGTTAATCGGGATGGTGCAGTACATAGTGCAACTCAGGATGCTAATTTATGGAGCAGTGATTTAAATACCGGTGAGTCATTTAATTTTATGTTTAATAACCTAGGTACTTATACGTATTTTTGTCGGTTCCACCCGTTTATGAGGGGTACTATTAATGTTTCAGGCCAAGGAACAATAGATCCGATACTGTGTTTTCTCAGTTGGGTTGAGTCTAATTATTCCCAGTTCTTTGCGCCCGCAGGGAACGTAAGTTTATTGACTTTTCCACCTTATACATATCGTTATTATCCTGTAACAGATTCTTACTTAGCAGTTTCCTCTACGGATAATCATGTATATTACATGTTTGGAAATGATGGCATCATATATAATGCAGGAGCGTTTCTCGATTGGCTTGGTACTGCCGGTTGCCAATAAAGTCGTGTGGAATTTTATGCTGTTAAGTGTTTGATATGTATTAATAGATTATGCGGTCCAGTTAAGAGGCTGAGATAAAAACTAGGGTGTTACTAAGCCAAGTTAACAAATTACTGCGAATGATTGCCCAGACTTATATGCTAAATATATAGCGTGCTACGATTTCTTAAATGTGATGACTCTTAAACCAACTGATAATGTAGATAAAGACCGAATCATTGTAGATACCTGTATACCAGAGGTTGAAGAAGCATCTCCTAAAATACAGAATCAGATTCTGGCGGCTTTGCCGCAGAATGAATTTGACGAGATAGCATCTTCATTAAAACTAGTCGATCTGGAAAGGGATCAGGTTTTGTGGGAAATGGATGAAAAACGAAACCATATTTATTTTCCTACTACCGTCATGATTTGTATGCTCTACGACACTGAGGACGGAGATTCGATTGAGGTTGGAATGACAGGTCGACAGGGTATGGTTGGCATCGTAACGTTTGTCGGAGATGCCAGGATGGCTAAAAGAGCCGTTGTCATGAATTCTGGTCAAGCCTATATCATGAAGGCTAATGATGCCGAGAAATATTTTGGGGAATTGCCCTGTTTTCAGGAAATCTGTTTATGTTATACACAGACATTGATTGTTCAGCTTTCTCAAGGAATAATCTGCAATCGTCTGCACTCTATAGATCAGCAACTTTGCCGATATTTGCTGATTTATAACGACATGTTGCGATCTACAGTCTTTCATTTGACCCAGGCACGCATCTCAAATGTTTTGGGTGTGCGCCGTGAAAGCATCTCCACTGCGGCTGCTCAACTTCAAGCCAAAGGGCTTATAAAATACACGCACGGTAAAATAGAATTACTTGATCGGAAGAGCTTGCTGGCTGCCACCTGCGAGTGCTACCAAGTCGTTAAGGAGCAAAACGAAAGAATACTTGGCAAGTATTTCTCCCGCTATAACGCTTAGTGTCAAATACAGGTTTCCAGTTTTACCAGATATAGCTGCCGCATTGAAGTCTCTTGTGTGGAAACTTGAATTTATGCCACGTTACTGCTGTTCGTGTCCAATCGGATTCATATGTGATGCAAAAACGATCTGCAAATTATTGCTGAGTCTTATTGCCAGGTAAGGGTAAATTCGCCTCAAGAGAGGTGGGCTCAGCCACCCAGAAGCCTTGTACATAATCGACACCGATATTTTCCAGAGCTTGTAGTGTTTGATCATTTTCCACCCATACAGCGATGGTTCTAAGCCGCATGATATGGCCGATGTGATGAATCGATTCAACCATTGCCAGGTTGACCGAGTCGGTAAGCATATTTTTGATTAATTGACCGTCTATTTTTAGATAATCAAGTGGGATATTCTTTAAATAACTGAACGATGATAGGTTGCTGCCAAAGTCATCGATGGAGATGCGACAGCCTAATTCCTTCAGGGTAGTGACGAAATGTATGACATGCTTTAAATCGTTCAACGCGTCTTGTTCGCTGATTTCGAAGCAGATGCAGGCGGGATCCAGTTGGTTGGCTTTAATACTATTTATCGTGAGATTAAGGAAATCTTCGTTTTCCAGTGCTTGCCCGGATATATTAATGGTGTAGATCGCATTGGCTGTGTGTGCCGAGTGTGTCCGTATTAGTTGTAATGATTGCTGTACCACCCAGCGATCAATGAGCAACATTTGATCATGCCGCCGAGCGGCAGGTAGAAATGCACTGGGCATAATCAGTTGGCCGTTCTCATCCTTCAAACGTAATAAGATCTCACCCTGTTGTTGTTGCTCTGGATTTTTCGAGATTAACCGGATTGGTTGGTAATAAAGTTGAAAGCGCTGTTTTTCTAAGGCGTTTTGAATGCGAGGTAGCCATTGTATTTCGGCGGAATCTTGCAGGTGATGATCGGATTGATATACCTGCACCTGATTGCGTCCTTGTTCCTTGGCGGCATAACAGGCGCTATCAGCCGCATTGAGCGCATGTTCAATACCCTGGCTTCCATAAGTGATGGAGAATATTCCAATGCTCACGCCAATAGTGAAAGTTTTACCTTGCCATTGGAAACGGAAGTTTTGTACCAGCTCACGCAACGTGTGCGCTACCTGTAGCGCTTGATCTCTAGGGCAGTGTTCAAGGATAACTGCAAATTCATCACCGCCTAGACGTGCTAGTGTGTCTCGTGTGCGCAGCTTGGAATGCAACAATGCGGTTACTTGGCGCAACAATTTGTCACCGGCGCTATGGCCGCAACTGTCGTTGATGATTTTGAATTGATCAAGGTCGAGATAGAGCAGCGCATGTATGTCGTTTTTGCGCGTGGATATCAGAATTTTGCTGAGACGATTTTCGAATTCTTTGCGATTGAGCAGACCGGTCAGTGAATCATGTGCGGCTTGATAGGCAAGCTTTTGTGTCAGTTTGCGCTGTTCTGTTACGTCGCGGAAAGTTATCACGGCACCAATCACGTGCTTTTGTTCGTTCTGGATCGGTGCTACGGCGTAATCAATAATGAACTCTTTTTTGTCTCGGTGGATCAATATGCATTCACGGTGCTCGTGGGAGTTTTCGGATTCATTTAAGTGATCGAAAAGTGGATTCGTGGTCGTCTCCTGAGTAGTTATGTTCATAATGTTGAATACTTTCGGTAGCGAAATGTCGTGTATTTCTTCATTGCTCCAGCCGGTAAGTATTTCCGCGGTTGGATTTAGGAAAGTGACTTTTCCACTGATATCTGTGGTGATGACTGCATCGCCGATACTCGCTAATGTGATTTGAAATAGCTCTTTTTCCTGGTTCAGGATATCGTTAGATATGGTGAGTGCTTCGGTGCGTTCTGCAACTCGTTGCTCCAGTTGGCTTTTGGTTTGAATCAGGCGTTTTAGCAGCTGAATGTTATCAAAACGAAATTTGAGTGAATCCGTGATTGTTAGGTGTAGTTGGTGCGAAATTCTACCCATAGTAAATACAAACAGTAAATAAGTAAGCGCGATGATCATCTGAATGTCACCTTCATGCGTGATGACCTGATAGGTGAAAGGAAGCACAACTGGTATCGAAAAGGCTAAAAAGGCGCCTTTATACGACGATAAAGTAGCCATTGCGCCTGCGACTATGCCGCCCAGTAAGTACGCCAGAAATAATTGATGGGTTTCACTGTCGGTAACAAAAAAAATGCTCCCAGCGGAACCCCATAGTATCCCCGCTAACAATACGCTAATATAAAACCAATGTCCCCAGACTATTGATTCGGCAACGGATGGGTTTTTGCGAAAATAGGCTCTGGTCAACAGAAATCTCGCGAAAGTAAGGGAATAAATTGCCGCCAACCAGCCTAGAAGCCAGTCTTTTCCGATTAGATCCCAAAAAATAAGAATCAACATAGCAGCAACAATCAATGTGACAAATAGCGCCTTAGGAGCTTGCTGGTAAGCTAGTTTGATTTGTTCGGCTAGTAATGAGCCAGAATGTTTGGGGGGAGGTTGAGAATTCACATTGCGACTATTGAATCTTGGCTCTATATAATAAATCTTTTTACGTGAGAACTATGAAGATTGTAGGGGTATTTCTAAATGTTTATCAATGAATCTGCAATAAATAGTTAATTTGGAGTAAAGATACGCAAAGACAAAGCTTTTTAGCAACTTGAAATTTGACAGTAAATGTGCAATCTTCTATGGCAAGATGTTGATAACGTATAAGATAAAAAGTATTCATCACATTAGAAGTCAGAAGATTCTTATATACTTAATATTTATTTTAAGTAAAGTTAGCTGCTATATTGCAACATGCCGAGTAAGACGCTGGATAAAAAATTACAGGAGCATACTCATTAAAACGAGATATATAGCAACTAGTTTATTTTGTCGGAAGTTTCTGTCTCGTGCTGGGTTCATTTTACTCGTGGCTTCAGCACCAGTATCCGGTGCCGGCATTGCTGTGATGGAGCACAGTGTCAAGGAATTGGGGCAGGCGTTCTCCGGTGCACCCACTAATACGAGTGACGGCAGTATGGTGTTCTTTAATCCGGCTGCGATGAGCCAAGTGCGCGGTAAATTGATTTCGGCTGCGAGTTACTATATCGCTCCGTCTGCAACTTTTCATAATAGCTCTTCGCAATTGAGTCCGCAATTGGGCAGCACGCCGCTTACGGGCGGGAATGGCGGAGATTCTGCGCGATCGATTTTTATTCCAAATTTTTATTACGTGCAGGAATTGTCAAACCGAATAGCCTTCGGTTTTGGATTTAATATACCTTATGGTATGCGTAATGGCTATGATTCGGACTGGAAAGGGCGCTACCAAGCCATTGATTCGGAAATTCTGACTATTAATTTGAACCCGTCTTTGTCGTTCAAGGTAACCGAAAAATTTTCTCTAGGTGCTGGTTTTAACGTGCAGTACTTGCGGGCTAAGCTAACCAACGCGGTTGATCTAGGACCGGCATGCTTTTTATTGCAGGGAGCATTGCCATGCCTCAGCCAGGGAATTGCACCGCAAACTGCGGATGGACATATCTCGCTCAAGGGTGATAGTGTCGGTTTTGGTTACAATTTTGGCGCATTCTACACGCTGACACCTGATACTCGATTCGGTGTCAGTTACCGTTCTCGAATCGCCCATGACGTGAAAGGAGATGCGAATTTCACGATACCGGATAAAGCCATTGCATTGACGCAAGGTAATATTCTGGTGGACACTCATGCGGTTACTTCGGTGACTTTGCCAGACACGGTCTTGTTCGGTTTCTCGCACCATCTCAATCCGCGCTGGGAAGTTTCCGCCGATGCGTTATGGACGCATTGGAGCTTGATTCGAGAGCTCAGAACAAATTTCTCTTCATCACAATCCGATGATGTACAAGACCTGAGATGGAACGATACGTGGCGCTATGCTTTTGGGGTTAATTATTTTTCCGCAACCAATAAGTGGGTCCTGCGAACGGGATTTGCTTATGATGAAACGCCGGTTCCTAATGCACAACACAGATCGCCCCGAATTCCCGATAGCAACCGCTATTGGCTGACCGCTGGCTTTACTTATGCAGTTCGGAATAATATTTTTATCCATGGTGCGTATGCGCATCTGTTCATGGATAACCCCTCGATCAGCCGAAGGGGCGTGACTGGGGATTTTCTTTCTGGGCAGTTTTCTGAGCAAATCAATATTGGTGGCCTGCAACTAGATTGGCGTTTCTAGCCCTAGCCATTGGAATTGGTGGGTTGCGGTGCCCGGTGCCGAAACTTATGCAGAGTCGCATTATCCTATAACGTTGCTTCCATCGGCGTGACAGATAAATTTTCTAACCAAATTTCGAGATTAATCAATGGGCAAAAACATACACCTCAATTTCTGGTTTTTTACTGTAGCGCTATTGTCTTTGCTGTTAGTACAAAATTTGTATAAGCAATACACTCAAGTTGAGCCTATTCCTTATAGTCGTTTCCAGCATTTCTTGGAGAAGGGACAGGTAGCTGAGATTGCGATTACCGAGAACCAGATTTTCGGAACATTAAAGGAAAAGCATGCGGATGGCTATAAGGATTTTGTCATTACCCGAGTGGAACCTGAGTTAGCTGAAATCCTGGATAAATACCATGTGGTCTATACCGGTGTGGTGCAAAGCACCTGGTTGCGCGATTTATTATCCTGGATTGTGCCGACAGCAATTTTCGTCGGAATCTGGCTGTTTGTAATACGTCGTATGGGAAGCGGCATGGGAGGCGGATTGATGTCGATCGGTAAAAGCCGCGCCAAAGTGTTTGTAGAAAAGGAAACCAAGGAGACTTTCGATGATGTGGCGGGAATCGACGAAGCTAAGGAGGAATTGGTCGAAATTATCAATTTCTTGAAGAATCCGGTGGATTATGGTCGTTTAGGCGGACGAGCGCCGAAAGGTATTTTGCTAGTGGGACCGCCAGGTACTGGGAAAACTTTGCTAGCACGTGCAGTAGCGGGTGAAGCGGGTGTACCTTTTTTCTCCATTTCCGGCTCGGAATTTGTAGAAATGTTTGTTGGTATCGGCGCGGCCAGGGTCCGTGATTTGTTTGAACAGGCAAGACAAATGGCGCCGGCGATAATTTTTATTGATGAACTGGATGCGTTGGGGCGTGCAAGAGGTGCTTACGGCATGGGAGGCGGTCATGACGAAAAAGAACAAACCCTGAATCAGTTGTTGGCCGAGCTGGATGGTTTCGATTCCAGCAGTGGCATCGTGCTGCTGGCAGCGACCAATCGCCCGGAAATTCTTGATCTGGCATTACTGCGTGCCGGACGATTTGATCGCCAAGTGCTGGTAGATCGTCCAGATAAAATTGGGCGGGAACAAATTCTTAATGTACATGCGAAAAAAGTAAAATTGCATAGCGATGTTAGGATTGAAGAAATTGCAGCGCTAACGCCAGGGTTTACCGGCGCGGATCTGGCGAACCTTATTAACGAGGCAACTTTATTAGCGACCCGGCGCGCTGGGCTACACTATTCAGCGTCCGACCGAAGACCGTTATCTGATGACTCGCGTGGAACTGCAAAACAAAATGGCTGTGCTATTGGGTGGGCGCGCAGCCGAGCAGATCGTATTTGACGAAGTATCTACCGGTGCGGCGGACGACCTGGTGCGTGCCACTGATATTGCTCGTGCTATGGTGCTGCGGTATGGCATGAGCGAGGCTTTGGGTAATGTTGCGTATGATCGGGAGCAGTCGGCATTTCTACAACCCAATGTTCCCATGCCACAAAGCCGTAACTACAGCGAAGAAACTGCCAACAAGATCGATATTGCAGTGCGCGTGCTGGTTGATCAGGCTTTGGAACGTGCAATCAATATACTTCAATCCAACCGCGGGTTGCTGGATCAAGCTGCGCAAGATCTATTGCAAAAAGAAACACTCAATCAACCCGAAATACTTAAATTAAAGCAAGGGATCGTTTTTTCAGTGCATCGCATTGACAAGCCCGGACTCCAGATTGATTGATGGATTTATTTCTTTGAATTATATCGTTGCTACATCGAAATTTTATTCGTAACTGACTAATGTAAATTGGAATGATTCTGCATTGGTTAATTGCATTTGTACGTTATTGATAACGATAGATGCATTGATCATCGCTGATGGAATATGTAATTGACCGCTTGTGCTCGAAAATGTGGCGAGATTGAGTGGTTTATTATTCAGTGGTACTACGCTGTCTGGATCGAGTTCAAATACAATCGAAGGGCTATCTTGAATCAACCGTAAACTCACTTCCAGTACATTGCCCGTTCCGATATCCACTGCAAAACTCAAAATTCCTTGACTGAAAATGCTTGTTACATCGGTGAGTGCAACATCATTTATTCGTACCAAATTATTAAACGAGACAGCTGAAGAGCCATCATAATCTTTCAGTGGTGTTGCAGCGAAACTGCCTCCAAAGTTTCTTATGGGGAGTTCTTCAATAGCGTCGAATACACTCATTCCATCAAAAATAACGCGACCAAATACGGTAAAGCCACCATTTTGATTATCCAAGTTCGAGGAGTTATCTTTTAAATTAACAAACCATTGACTGGTTGCGCTGTTGGGATCGTTACCAAGTTTTGCCATGGCGACGGTTCCTCGGATGTTGGAAATTTTAAATTCATTGATGATCGGAGCAAAAGTATTTACGGCAGTGAGTGATTCGCCAGCGGTGCCAGAGATAATTTTAAAACCGCCGCCTTGAACGACAAAATCAGGAACGCTGCGATGAAAGATGTTATTTGTGTAGGAGGTACTATTGATGTAGTTAATGAAGTTGGTTGTTGTGATCGGTGTCCGCGTTTCAAAAAGTTCAATACAAAATTGCCCCATATTGGTTGTAAAGCAGGCAACTTGGTTAGCATGCGTAATGAGGGATGAAAAAAACAAGCAGACAAGCAATACGGTTTTATACAAGGCTGGATTGAGGCGCATGATGATTGAATATTTTGAATGAGTTGAAATTGGATTCTACTGACAGATGTCTGACCGAGGCAATATTTTTATTTTGGTTATGCAGTTTTGTGCTAGTGAATTTTAGTAATGTAACGAGAATTAGCGGTTTCTCAAATCAATGTGGAAACTGAGAATAATTGTGAGACAGTTTGTTCTATTAAAAATATTTTATATATTAGTTATTTTTGTATTTCTCAATTCGAAGCTTTCTTCAATAGCATCCAGCATCATGGCTGCTACATTAAATCCCGTTTGCTGTGTGATTTCCTGCATTCCGGTAGGGCTGGTCACATTAATTTCGGTTAAATAGTCTCCGATCACGTCCAACCCAACCAACATTAAACCTTTTTTAGCCAATTCCGGGCCTAGCGATTCTACAATTTCCTTATCGTGAGCGGAGAGTGATTGTGTTTTGCCCGTACCCCCCGCAGCGAGATTGCCACGTGTTTCGCCGAGTTTCGGAATGCGCGCTAAGGCAAAAGGTACCGCTTTGCCAGCAATGAGTAGGATACGTTTGTCACCTTGGGCAATTTCAGGAATGAAACGTTGCACCATGATGGTTCGCGTCCCATAGTGAGTCAGCATTTCGAGAATCACGCTGATATTATAATCTTCAAGATGAACACGAAATACATTGGTACCCCCCATACCATCCAGTGGCTTTAAGATAATATCTTGATAGATGCTAAGAAATTCTCTAATTAAATGCGCCTGACTGGTTACTAATGTAGGCGTGACAAATTGTGGAAATTTAGTAATGGCAAGCTTTTCGTTGTAATCGCGGACACTATTGGGGCTGTTAATTACCCAGGCGCCCTGAGCTTCAGCTAATTCCAGCAAGTACGTGCTGTAAACATATTCCATATCAAATGGCGGATCTTTGCGCATTAATACAGCATCGAATTCGCACAAAGGAGTTGCCGAAATATCACTAATTTTGTACCAATTCCCATCTGAGGCCGATGGATTCGTGAGTGACAACACACGTGCGAAGCCTGTGACAATATGATTGATCAATGCAATGTCATGTTGATAAAGTACGGATGTCTGGTGGTTTCGAGCAATGGCTTCACAGATCAAAGCATAGCTCGTGTCCTTATCAATTTTAATGGAATCCAACTGATCGATGATAAAGGCAAGCTTCATGGCAAAGTTTATGCGGAATTTAATTTTGCATCAGAAGAATCGGTTTGTTGCAATTCTAATGCGGCGGCTAGTAGTGCCAAACGCGCCACAACACCATAGGCATAAAAGCGATTCGGAATAATGTTTGACTGGGATGCGTTCGGTTCCAGGCAGGTGGTTTCAAATGCCAGCGGCACAAAATGCATACCGGGAGCATTCAAGTTTTCATCCATGCCGCGCCCAGTATGAACGCGATAAAAACCGCCGACGACGTGGCGATCAATCATATAGATGACTGGCTCCGCTACCGCCTGATTGATCGTTTCAAAGGTGTAAACACCTTCCTGCACCAGTACATGGGAGACCGGTAATCCTTCTTTCACTACAGCCATTTTGTTGCGCTGCTTGCGGTTGAGTTTATAAATATCCGAACCGTCTTTTACGGTCATGATCCCCATTCCGTAGGTTCCTGAATCAGCTTTGACAATGACAAATGGATCTTCCTTGACACCATACTGTTGATATTTCTTCTTGATCACCGAGAGAATTCGATCAATAGCGGCTGCCACACATTCTTCTCCTTGTTTTTCATGAAAATTAATTTCTCCACATGAATTAAAGCGGGGGTTGATTAACCAAGGATCAATGCCAATTAAATCTGCAAATTCAAGCGCAATACGATCATAAGCGGCAAAGTGGTTAGATTTCAGGCGTGTTGCCCAACCGGCATGTAAAGGCGGAATCACGATTTGATTCAGATTTTGTAAAATTTCAGGAATGCCAGTTGATAGATCATTGTTAAGTAGCACAGCGCAGGGTTCAAAATTTTCTAAACCTAATTGGTTATTTTTACGAACAATCGGTTCAAGCCTAATAGACTGTCCATCTGGAAGATCAATACTCGTTGCTGTGGTGACTTCCGGTAATAAGGTGCCGATATGTACATTCAATCCGGCTCGCTGCATGATATTTTGCAAGGCGGCAATATTTTGTAGATAAAAAATATTGCGTGTGTGATTTTCCGGGATCAACAATAAGCTATGCGTATCCGGACATATCCTGTCGATCGCATTCATCATTGCCTGTACACATAAAGGAATGAAGTCTGGGTTTAAATTGTTAAACCCGCCGGGAAATAAATTGGTATCAACCGGTGCTAATTTAAAGCCACTGTTACGTAAATCAACAGAACAATAAAACGGCACTGCGTATTCGCGCCATTTTCCCCTTATCCAATGCTCAATAGTTGGCATGGCATTAATGATACGATTTTCGAGATCAAGAATAGGGCCGCGCAAGGCTGTGGAAAGATGAGGTACTGGCATTTTATACTGAATTATTGAAACCAGAGCCATTATAGCATTATGGATTAAATAGATTGTGATCAGTCCGATCCTCAAGTATCTTATGTTTTTCATATATTTCCTGATGCTATTTGCTTGCCATGATTAATCCGCTGCAACCGGTTCTGATTTTATTGGCTATCGCAGTTCTGGCCGTGGTCGTTTTTCGACTATTGCGCTTACCTCCAATGCTAGGTTATTTATTGGCAGGTGTCAGTATTGGGCCACATGCTTTAGGGTGGATTTCGGATAACGAAGAAACGCGTCATCTGGCTGAATTTGGTGTGGTCTTTCTGATGTTTAGTATTGGCCTGGAATTTAGTTTGACTAAACTTATTGCCATGAAACGCATTGTATTTGGCTTTGGAACGGCGCAAGTGGTAATCACGATTTTGGTAGTTATCGTGATTGCGTGGTTGCTGCAATTGGATTGGCGCATTGGATTGGTGCTCGGAGGGGCTTTAGCCATGTCATCTACTGCCATCGTAAGCAAAATGCTGGCTGAACGGGCTGAACTTAATACATCACATGGGAGGCAAATAATAGGTGTATTACTTTTTCAGGATTTAGCGGTCATTCCATTGCTCATTATCATACCCGCATTGAGGGTTGAGGTTGATGCGGATACCAACGATTTTAGTACTATGCTGACGATCGCAATTGTGAAAATCGTTATTGCATTGGCATTTATTTTATTCATTGGGCAAAAGCTCATGCGTCCATGGTTTCATTTAGTTGCTAGGCAGAAATCTTCGGAGCTGTTTGTTTTAAATGTATTGTTGATTACTCTTGGGTTGGCGTGGATGACGGAATCGGCTGGCTTGTCACTAGCTTTGGGTGCATTCCTTGCGGGCATGTTGATTTCCGAGACGGAATATCGCTATCAAGTTGAAGACGATATCAAACCATTCCGAGATGTATTATTAGGCTTGTTTTTTGTGACTATTGGCATGTTGCTGGACATGCAAGTGCTTATAGAGAATTGTTTCTGGGTATTTGTCATCCTGATAACACTCATTATTTTTAAAATTATCGTGATTACTGGTTTGTCACGCTTATTCGGTGCTGAGTCCAATGTGGCGATAAGAGCAGGGTTAAGTTTAGCGCAAGGTGGTGAATTCGGGTTTATTTTGTTGGCGCAGGCGAGTGCAGTTGGATTAATGGAGAATTCAATTCTCCAGCCTGTTTTGGCAGCGATGGTGCTGTCGATGTTTGTTGCACCATTCCTGATTGAATATAGTGAGCCAATGATTCAGCGCTTTTACGGCTCGGATTGGATGCATCGTGCTATGCAAATAACATCCATCGCAACACAAACCATGGTGACACAAAATCATGTCATTGTATGCGGCTATGGGCGAAGCGGGCAAAGCATAGCGCGTATTTTCGAGCAAGAATCAATACCGTTTGTTGCATTGGACCTTGATCCGCAACGTATTCATGAAGCGACCAGTGCAGGGGAGTCAGTTGTTTATGGCGATGCAGCGCGTCGTGAAGTATTAATTGCAGCAGGGTTGATGCGTGCGAGAGTATTGGTTGTGAGCTACTCCAATACCATTTCGACCTTAAAAATTTTGAAACATGTGCAGGAATTGCGTCCAGATCTGTCTGTTGTCGTTCGAACCCGTGATGATTCTGATATTGATTTATTGAAGGATGCGGGTGCTACGGAAGTCGTGGCAGAGATCATGGAAGGGAGCTTGATGCTGGCATCCCATGCTTTGATGTTTGTTAACATTTCGACGGGTCGCATATTGCGCCGCATACGGGAAATTCGTGAGCAGCGATACAGCTTATTGCGTGGCTTCTATCACGGATTGACCGATGAGACGGAAAACGATCATGAGAAATTATTTCCACGGTTACTCACAATAATGATTACTCCGAGCGCAGCGGCTATCAATAAAACTTTGCGCGATCTTGATTTGGCCAGCCTGGCTGTTGAGGTAACTGCGGTGAGAAGGCGAAACATTCGTGGATTAATGCCTACTGGCGAGACACGACTTGAAGCGGGTGACGTTATTGTACTCAGAGGTACGCAAGATAATTTGGCTGCTGCAGAAATTAAATTATTACAAGGATAAAAGAATTATTTTTCATTCATGTAATGAGAAAATACCCTATTCATATTGTGACTTTATTAAAAAGATTTCAGTGGTTTACGTCACGTAAAAATAGACAGTACAACGAAGAAAGTGTATAGTCCCCACGCTGCCCTTTACTCTTGTGATTCAGAAAAGGGAAAGTGTTGAAGCAATTTGAGATTGTCTCAACAAATTAAGAATGGCGCATAAAAAAAAGCGCAAAGTTCATCATTTATGGAGGGATATATGATTAAAGCTGTTCAGGCGATAGTAGGATTGGGATTGCTTTGTTTTGCTGCTACACAAGTAGCAGTAGCACAAGACATTTCTAAGTTACCACGTGTAACACAAAAACTGGTGGCTCCACCAAATGTACCTGTGCACGATCAGGTTTCTAAAGGACCAAAGGTTGTTGCCGTTCGCATGGAGACCACCGAAAAGCTGATGGAAGTTGCACCAGGAGCAAAAGTCTGGGGTCTGACATTTAATGGCAGCATTCCAGGTCCGCTAATTGTTGTACACGAAGGCGATTATGTTGAGTTGACCTTAGCTAATCCAAAATCAAGCACGTTGGCACATAACGTAGATTTTCATGCAGCAACCGGTGCATTGGGTGGTGCTGGTTTAACACTGGTACAACCGGGCGAAGAAGTGGTTTTACGCTGGAAAGCTGTTAAACCGGGTGTGTTTGTTTATCATTGCGCACCTGGCGGAACTATGATTCCGTTTCACGTTATTTCAGGTATGAGTGGCGCCATTATGGTGCTGCCAAAAGACGGTCTAAAAGATGCTAAAGGCAAGCCATACACATACGATAAAGCTTTTTACATTGGTGAACAAGATTTCTATCTGCCAAAAGACGATAAAGGTAACTTCAAAACCTATGGTTCACCAGCCGAAGGCATGGCAGATATGTTAGAAGTATCTAAAGGGCTCATTCCAACTCACGTAGTATTTAACGGTGCAGTTGGTGCGATTACCGGTGACAATGCACTGAAAGCTAAAGTAGGTGAGAAAGTTCTGTTTATCCATTCTCAAGCTAATCGCGCCTCCTATCCACATTTGATTGGTGGTCATGCTGATCTGTACTGGGTAGGTGGTTCATTCAGCGATACACCGCTTACCAGCCAAGAAACTTGGTTTGTTCCAGCCGGTTCAGCGGTTGCTGCAGCCTATCAATTTGAGCAACCAGGTCTGTATGTATACCTCAGTCATAACCTGATTGAAGCTGTATTGCTAGGTGCTGCACTGCATATGAACGTTGAAGGTAAATGGAACGATGACCTAATGACTCAGCTTAAAGCTCCTGCAAGCTTTGATGCGAAAGCTGCGATGGATCACTAAGATTTGATTTAGTGTAACTATTAAAGTCAGATAAAATAAAAGGCCTCAACCTATAAAAAGGGTTGAGGCCTTTTTCATTAGCAATGCCTCAATTTTGCTCATTATATTGTTTATAAATATCATTCGAGTATGCCCATTAAATCTCGTATTCGCACTATCCCGCATTATCCACGACATGGAATCATGTTTCGTGATATCACAACACTATTAAAAGATCCTTTTGGACTATATATAACCATACGGGAGATTACTGATCGTTATGATACGGTCACGATTGATAAAGTGGCCGGAATCGAGTCGCGCGGATTCATCATTGGCGCACCGGTTGCCTATCAATTAGGCAAAGGTTTTGTGCCTATCCGTAAACAAAATAAACTGCCTGCGGAAACACTGGGAAGAGACTATCAGTTGGAATATGGCAGTGACCGTATTGAAATTCACGTAGATGCAATTCAGCCGGGAGACCAGATACTTTTGATCGATGACCTGATTGCAACTGGTGGGACTGCAGAAGCGGCAGCAGGTCTTATAGAAGATATGGGTGGAAAAGTCGTGGAATGCTGTTTCGTGATTGATTTGCCAGGCGTTGGGGGGAGAGCTCGCTTAGAAAAACTGGGGCATAGAGTCTTTGCATTATGTGAATTCGAGGACGAGTAAATATCCTACACTAACCTGTTCCAATCATTTGTACCGGAATGTATCACTGATTCTCTTGCAAGACTGATAATAACTTATCATGAATACCGCCAAAGCTGCCATTACTCATGATCAAGACATGATCCCCAGGTTTTGTGGTGGCAACGATGTTTTTTATTAACTGATTTAAGTCGTCGGAATAATCGACTCGCTCGTTTAATGTCTTCAGGGCTGATTTTGCCCATTGCGAATCACGCGTGAAGCAAAAAACATGATCAGCTTCTTGCAGGCTATGCGCAAGATAATCTTTCCAAACACCCATTTTCATGGTATTAGAGCGAGGTTCGAGTACCGCAATAATTCTTTCCTGACCAATGTGGGTTCTTAAACCATTTAGCGTCGTTTGAATTGCGGTAGGATGATGTGCAAAATCATCATAAACAGTAATGCCGTTGATGATGCCGCATTTTTCCATGCGACGTTTAACATTCTTGAATTCTGATAATGCTGTAATTCCTGTTTCGACGGGTACTCCAGCATGTCTGGCAGCGATTAATGCTGCCAAAGCATTCATGCGGTTATGTTCGCCTAATAAATCCCAATGCAACCGTCCTTGATGGATCCGATCACAATAAATATCCATTTCATTGTTTGTGAGCAATTGGGCGTTCCAACTAGCTTCAGCCCCAAATTCCTCCACCGGAGTCCAGCGGCCTTGTGTCAGGACTTGTTTTATATTCTCATCTTTTCTATTGGCTACGATTAAACCATTATTGGGAATAATTCGTACAAAGTGATGAAATTGACGCTTGATGGCTGAAAGATCGGGAAAGATATCGGCATGATCAAATTCAATATTGTTTAATATCGCAGTTCTGGGGTGATAATGAACAAATTTAGAACGTTTGTCGAAGAAAGCCGTGTCATATTCATCCGCCTCAATAACGAAGAACGGTGAAATTTCAGCAGAATTTGATTTGGAATCCTGTGTGTGTTCTGATGGAATATTTCCAATTCTTGCAGATAGGCCAAAGTTCTCTGGAATTCCACCAATCAAAAAGCCTGGGTTTAATCCAGCGTAATCCAATATCCAGGCTAACATTGAGCTGGTCGTGGTTTTGCCATGTGTTCCGGCGACAGCAAGTACCCAGCGATGCCTCAGAATGTTTTCTGATAACCATTGTGGGCCGGAAATGTAAGGTAAATTTCGATTAAGAATTTCTTCCATCAGTGGATTTCCGCGGGTAATTACATTACCAATTACGAATATATCTGGCTGAAGTTGGATTTGTTCGGCTGAGTAGCCTGATATTAATTCTATACCTTGAGACTCAAGCTGTGTACTCATCGGCGGATAAACATCTTGATCGCAGCCTGTTACCTTATGTCCGGATTCTCGCGCAATGGCTGCAATCCCCCCCATGAAAGTGCCACAAATTCCAAGTATGTGAATATGCATGATCCAGCTTAAAAGAATTTTGTTTAGAAGAAATAGAAAAACAAATCAATTGTTCTGATTGCTAAATTATAGTTCATAAGTTTAGTCAGTCATACCGATGCAATGTAGTAGTGTAGTATTTTATAAATTCAACAACCTTTCTCTTGTGAGTACTCATTCGTTGATAGAAAAAGATTATCGTGGTCGGTTTGCGCCATCACCAACTGGAACTTTGCACTTTGGTTCGCTAGTTGCGGCTATGGGCAGTTATCTCGATGCAAAATTCAACCAAGGTAAGTGGCTAGTTAGAATTGAAGATATTGATTCTCAGCGTGAAGTGCCGGGAGCTGCGAGTGAAATTCTATTTGCGTTAGAAAATCTAGGAATGGAATGGGACGAAGAAATTATTTTTCAAAGTCGACGCTCCGAAGCTTATCAAGAAGCACTTAATACGCTAGAGAACCAAAATTTAACTTATCCATGTACCTGCTCAAGAAAAGAAATTGCTGATTCCAGCATTATTGGTCTTAGTGGGCCTATTTATCCCGGAACGTGTTTGAAAAATCCACCCTTGTTGGGTAAATCATATTCGCTGCGTGTTCAAACCAATGAAAATCAGATTCAATTTCAAGATATCTTAAAGGGATCATATTCGCAAAAACTCAAGCTGGAGATTGGCGATTTTGTATTGCGCCGAGCTGACGGAGTTTATGCCTATCAATTGGCGGTTGTAGTCGATGATGCTGAACAAAGTATTACGCATGTCGTACGTGGCGCAGATCTTTTAGATTCTACGCCACGTCAAATATTTCTTCAGCAATTATTAGGTTATAGCACGCCGCGATATATGCATCTTCCGGTTGTAACTAATGCAGAGGGTGAGAAGCTCAGTAAACAAACAAACGCTGAGCCAATAGAACTCGCAAATGCGCTGCCGCAACTAGTCAAGGCGCTATATTTCTTGGGGCAAAACCCCCCTCTGGAGATTCTCGAAGGTGATCTTTCATCCTTCTGGCAATGGGCTAGAGAGAATTGGCAAATTAATCTTATTCCATGGTGATTTTATGTGAATGTGATTAGTTTCGAATTGAAGCTATCAAAGTAATATTTGTGCTAGTCTGTAGTGTCGAAGATTAGCAATATCGCTGAAAATTGCTTAGATTGAAACTAAAGATATCGAGATAAATCATGTTCCCTAGTAACATCAGGTAAGGAGATGTTGTGGCTTTTTTGCCTTTTAATATAGCGAAACAAAAGAAACTGAAAGTAGTTATTGTGGGCGGAGGATACGCAGGGCTTGCGGCATTAACAAATCTTTTGCAATTCGCTCCAGATACAGATATCACACTCATAGATCCCAGAGCGCAGCATCTGAAGATTACACATTTGCATGAAACATTTAGATATCCATTAACAGATTTATTATTTTCTTTCAGCGATCTGGAAAATCGCTTTGGGTGCAAACATGTGCTGACATCAGTCAACTTTGATAAGAATACATTGCAGAATTGCCAAAAAAACAAACAATTAATTTTCGATGAAACGGCTCTTAATTTTGATTATATGATCATAGCATCCGGGTGCGAGAATAGCGCATCTGATGCTATGGATTTAGAAAATGTATTAAGTTTGTATGATTTCACTAATGCCAATGGATCTGATTTATTAGGAAAATTTATTGATCAAAACAATGCTTCGAATCAATCGATTTCTGTTGTGGGTGGTGGTGCAACTGGCATACAGTTTCTGTTTGAGATTAAACAGTTTCTGGTGCGTGTGAAAAGTAAAGCAGAGTTACGCTTGATTCATTCGGGCGAACATGTGCTTGAGCAATTTCCCGATGGTTTTGGGGCTTATGCTGAATCCCGAATGCGTGACTTGAATATTGCTTTTTACCCTAACACATATTACAGTGAGCAAGGCCCTGATGCGGTTTTGCTAACCGAAAAGATTACAAAGAAGCAATTTGAATTGCCGTCCAGTGCATCAATTTTGTTTTTGGGCAAGAAGCAACAAAGAACTTATACGGCTAATGCCTTTGGGCAGGTTCTAGTTAATCAGAAGCCTTTGCAGAACATTTTTGCAGTCGGTGACTGTTCGTACTATCAATCGTTGGGATCAAATACCCTGACAGCACAATCAGCCGTTCGTAAAGGAAAATTAGTTGCGCGCAATATATTGCGACATTCAGGTTTTCCTGGACTACTTGAACCCTACATACATCACGAATTAGGCTACGTCGTAAGCATTGGACCTGCGGATGCTGTTGGGTGGTTGGTTTCGGAAGGAAACTTGATCACAGGCATACCAGCACTGACAATAAAAGAGCTCGTAGAAGCTCAATATGATTTATTATTGGCAGGTATCGATACTTACTTGGTTTAGCAAACACTACGCAGGAGATATGATATGCTTGGTTTGTTTAAAGATAATCCTGTAATAGGCAAGGCCAGCACAACTATTCAATGCCCAGCAGATAAGCTTTTTAATTTTATTGGCAATGACTTGCTTGTTAACTATCCTCGTTGGTCGCCAGAAGTCAAGGAATTGGAAAAGCAGACTGAAGGTCCAATAAAACTGGGAACAGTATGTCGGCAAGTACGCGTCGACCAAGGCAATCGCTCGGAATCAACTTTTAAAGTTGAAGCTTTTGATAATGGTAAACGGATTTGCTTTAAAGGAACGTCCGATCCTTATCGATGCGATTATTTGATGGAATCAATCAATGAGACTGAAAGCAAAATAACGTTTTCCTTTGAACTGCTAAGTCTCGATCTTCATGTAAGACCCTTTGAGAAACTGGTGCGCATTGCGGTTCAGGATGGAACGGAGAGAACTGTAAGAAACATCAAGAAACTCATTGAGGCTGATATAGCTGGAGCTGGTTCAAACTAATCAATCATCGCAATGTGCGTATTTAGCCAAGAGCTGATAAACCTGGAGAGAAAATCATGGATTTTATCGTTGAAAAAGACCCTGGATTAATTCCACAAGTATTGTCCAAGATTCTTGATTCATGTGTCAATGGAGTGTCATTGGCTGATCCTGATCAAGAGGATTTGCCTTTGGTATATGTGAATAAGGCATTTGAAGCCATAACAGGTTATACATTGGAGGAGACTGTAGGCAAGAATTGCCGTTTCTTGCAGGGAAATGAACATGATCAAGCAGCTGTAAATCAACTCCGGGAAGCCATAAAAAATAGAACATCCGTGGAAGTGGTGCTGCGAAACTATCGTAAGAATGGCGAATTGTTTTATAACCATTTACTGATGTCTCCGCTTTTTGACTCAAACGGAAACCTCCTCTATTTCCTCGGAGTACAGTACGATATTACTCCACAAATCCGGGCAGAAGAGGAAATTAAAGACTTGAAGGAGCAGCTGGCAGCACTTAAGAAATAAGTCTTTCAGATATTCAGAAAAACCATTGGTATGAATCGGGTTTTTCTGGCTTTGCCTGTTTGCCGCTATTGCAGTTATTTCCATTTTAACGTTATATACGACCTTACATTTCTAATGTCTTTGTTTTGCGCCTTAGATAAGTTTCTGGTAGCAGTAAACTGCAACAGAGCGTGTTAATATCAATAGGCAACAAGTTATTGGCGAATGGTACGAGCAACTATTTCATTGCCTCCATTTAATTGGGCAAGGTGAAGAGCTTCCCTAGCGGTTCTGAGTAAATCTGAGAAATCTAAAGCAAATTCATGATGTGTTTCCGTAATGCCAATACTTACGGTAGTATTTAAACTGCTGGGCTGCAAATTTTCAATTGATTTGCGAATCTTTTCTGCGATGATCGTTGCATCGGCGATGTTGCAATGAGATAACAAAAGTACAAGCTCTTCTCCATCAAATCGAGCGGCGATATCTTCTCTGCGAATAGATTTTCTGAGGAGTGATGCTATGTCTTTTAGAATAATATCACTCCGTGAATGATCATAATTCTCATTGATTAATCTGGGATGATCTGTATTAATAACGATTAAACTGCATGGAATATTATGCCGTGTTGCATCACGTATTTTTGATGCTGCGGCCTCCAACAAGAAATAGCGATTGTACAGACCGGTTAATGGGTCTTTCATCGCTATTTCCTGTAGCAGATTTTGTTGTGCAATTGACTTGTCTAGTAGTTTCTTGCCGGTAATCAGATTATTAATCCTGGCAAGTAGTTCTTCTTGAATGAGTGGTTTGGTCACATAATCATTTGCCCCTAAACGCAGCAATTCGGCTTTGTGTGCAACATCGTCAAGAACTGAAAATATTAATAAAGGGATGTTTTTGTTCTGACCTTCAAGTTGTCTAATGGCTTTTACAGTGCCGCGACCGTTTAATTTTCCTTTCAGCAGCATGTCAGTGAGCACTAAATCATACACATTTTTATGAAATGCCAACATACCTTCTTCACCGCTAGTGAAATGGTCAACAGTGTATCCATTGTCTTGGAGTATGGTCAATGTTTGATTAGCAGTTGTTTGACTGTCTTCTATATATAGAATATGTCCAGAGATTGTCTTGCTGTATTTTTTCTTGGAAAATCGTGCCGCATAACTTGTGATTTTATCGAGCTCATGCTTTGCAAATATTTCTGTTACACCTGCCGAAAATGCTTCGTCCAATAATTCTTTATCTTCATTTGAAGTTATCATAACTACAGGTATTTGACAGGTATGCGAGTCCGCCCGAAGATGAGATGAAAACTTGGAGGCATTCATATCTTGTAAATGCATCGCGATAAATACCAAGTCAAAAGGTTGATTTCTCAACAACATTAATGCTTCACTACCAGTTGAAACTTGTTTTGTTTCCAATCCACCTAGTTCGATAGCAGATGACAAAAGTTTCTGATAAGTTCTGGATGGTTCAACAATAAGTCCTTCCATGCTATGGTATCCTTTCAATGGCATAATCTGGATATGACCAGTAAAATTAGTTGGCTGTTAACTTTTCCGGGAACATAGTTATCGACATTCAACTTGTTTTTTTTAGAAGTTATTGAGTTATTGTGTATTGCAAACTCAATCGTGTTTGTTGGTGATCCGTATACAAAGCAGATTTGTTCTGTGAGATTCAACGTTAGTTGTATAAAACGAATAGATCACAGTATATTTTCAGCCTGATTTGTATGATTAATTCCGAAAGGGTAAACTGCTAGGGAATTCTTGCTTGTTTCCACCAAAGGCAAAAATTCAGTTAATTCTAAAAACTGTATAAAGGGGGTTTTTTGATGAGAAGTATTGTTAAATTATCTTTGGTACTTGCGATTTCTTTTGTTCTCTCGTCTCAGGCGGTTGCTTCTGGCAGCAACTTCAATACTTCGGGCGAGAGATTTGTAAGTGGAATAGCTAACGTGACTACTGGATGGGTAGAATTACCAAAGAATATTGTTCTGACGGGACAGAAAGATGGCCCGATTTATGGTGTCACCGTTGGACTGGCAATGGGTCTCATGCATACGGTGGGTCGTACACTCGTTGGAGCATTGGATATGGTAACCTTCTGGATGCCATTAAAACCTTCAGTAAATCCGCCATATATCTGGGAAGATTTTTCGAGAGAAACTTCTTATTAATTTTTTTACAGTGCAACTGGTTATATAAGAAATTTCTTATATAAGATAAAACGCCATGCGGTTTGCATGGCGTTTCTCATTGTCTACTAATGTCAAAGTCTAGCGTTGTTGTGTTTCAAGTGCCGCAATTCTTTCTTCCAGTGGTGGATGCGACATGAATAACCTCGTCAATCCATTTCTGCTTCCGGAAATACCAAAAGCAGCTAGCTGATCAGGTAAATGAGCCTGCTTGTGAGTTAATTGTAATCGTCGAAGTGCAGCAATCATTTTTTCTCTTCCTGCTAGACTGGCCCCGCCTGCATCGGCACGAAACTCGCGCTGGCGACTAAACCACATGACAATAATACTGGCCAGAAAACCTAGAACAATTTCAGCAATAATAGTCGTAACCCAGAAAGCGGGTCCGTGACCTTCTTGCGTTTTGAATACGGTGCGATCTATCGTATGTCCGATGACGCGTGACAGAAAGATTACAAATGTGTTGACGACGCCTTGTATCAGCGCCAAAGTAACCATGTCACCATTTGCGATATGACTGACTTCATGGGCCAGAACTGCTTCAGCTTCATCCTGGCTCATGGTATTTAATAATCCAGTACTCACGGCAACCAATGCGGCATTTTTTGACATTCCCGTGGCAAACGCATTGACATCCGGCGCTTCATAAATGGCTACCTCTGGCATACCGATACCTGCAATCTTTGCTTGTCGCTGCACGGTAGCCACTAACCAATGTTCTTGCGCGTTTCGTGGCATTTCTATGACTTGTGCGCCAGTGAAACGTTTAGCCGTCCATTTTGACATGGCAAGCGACATGAACGAACCGCCAAACCCGAATACAGCTGCAAACAACAACAATGAATTAATATCCAGATCCGTACCCTGTTCGTCCAATATTCTTTCAAATCCGAACAATCGTAAGGTAATGCTAAGAACAGCAATGATGGCTAAGTTAGTAATTAGAAAAAGAAAAACTCTTTTCATTCTTTTTGCTCCACGATAAGATTTAGTCTGAAAGGATCAGAAGTAATATGTGAATGGTGTGTCTTTTTTCAAGCAAGTTTTATTTAAGTTAAGGCTGAATCGGATAATTGATAAGAATCCAGATAGCGATCATTCGATTATAAAGAGCATTGGGTGTTCAGTTCGTTCAGGAGTTCGGGCGGATTTTATTGTGCAATATCTGACTGGGAGTTTTGAGGCAGTGCATTTCTAACAATCTGGAAAAGTATTTCCCCTTCCTTGACCATGCCCAAGTCGCTACGGGCGCGTTCCTCAATTGCTTCAAGTCCTTGTTTTAGATCATTAACTTCAGCTTCTAACTTGTTATTACGATTCTGTAATAGCACATTATTTTTACGTGCCGTGGCAACTTCTTGATCTACTTGCCAAACTCTCAACCAACTCGCTTTGCCCAGCCATAATGGATATTGCATTGCGATGACTAGCATCAGTAGTGTAAAACTCAGTAGTTTCATTATTTAAGTTGATAAAATGCGCTCCGACCGGCATATCTTACTGTATCCCCTAAATCTTCTTCAATTCGTAATAGTTGATTGTATTTGGCAAGGCGGTCAGATCTAGATAGTGAGCCGGTTTTGATTTGTAGCGCATTGGCTGCTACTACGATGTCGGCGATGGTAGTGTCTTCAGTTTCTCCTGAACGATGTGAAATGACAGCGGTGTAACCCGCACATTTCGCCATTTCAATGGCCGAGAATGTTTCGGTTAATGTGCCAATCTGATTCACTTTGATTAAGATAGAATTAGCAATGCCCTGCTTGATGCCTTCCTGCAGGATTTTTGCATTGGTGACAAAGATATCATCGCCGACCAATTGAATTGAATCACCCAATTTTCTAGTTAGTAACTTCCATCCATCCCAATCATGCTCGCTCATACCATCCTCGATACTGATAATGGGATATTTATCCACCCAAGATGACAAACAATCAACGAATTGGGCTGATGTCAGATGCAAGCCATCAGAAGATAGATGGTATTTGCCATCATGAAAAAATTCTGAGCTGGCGCAATCAATACCAATTGCAACATCTTTTCCAGGTTGATAACCTGCCTGGTCAATAGCCTCTACGATTAATTGCAAAGCCGCTTCATTGTTTTCCAGGTTAGGTGCGAATCCACCTTCGTCGCCCACTGTAGTAGGCATGTTTTTATTGTTGATAAGTTTTTTGAGCGTGCCGAAAACCTCGGCGCCACATCGGATGGCATCATGAAAATTTGAGATTCCCAGTGGCACAATCATAAATTCTTGCATGTCAATATTATTGTTGGCATGCGCGCCGCCATTAATTAAGTTCATTAACGGAACGGGCATTGACATTGAGGCAGCCCCCCCCAAATAGCGATATAGTGGCAATCCTGACTCCTCGGCTGCTGCTTTGGAAACCGCGAGCGATACTGCCAGAATTGCGTTAGCACCCAGTCTGGATTTGTTTTCGGATCCGTCTAAATCAATTAAGGATTGATCAATGAAGCTTTGATCGACGGCATCCAAGCCCATTAATGCCTCGGAGATTTCGGTGTTAACATTTTCTACTGCCTTAAGAACACCTTTCCCGGAGTAGCGTTGTGCATCACCATCGCGCAGTTCCACTGCTTCTTTGGTTCCAACAGATGCGCCGGAAGGAACTGAGGCGCGGCCTAAAGCTCCGGATTCCAGCATTACATCTGCTTCAATAGTTGGATTGCCGCGAGAATCCAAAATCTCACGGGCGATGATATCTACAATTGCACTCATGCTGCATTTTCCTGTTGTTTGTGTTTACTGTTAAATTAACTAGTGGGTGGTGATTTTGTGATTTCTACTACAACATACAATTATGTATATAGATAATTTTGATTATCTTTTGTTGTTGGATTGTAAGGTTTTCGTGCTCCGTCAGCTGTTGCGTACTGCGTGAATTTTTTCATCTCCAGCAAGCTGATGCTTGCCAGAAAATTGGATTGCTGCCTGCACATAAGACTTGAATAGCGCATGTCCCAGCCGTGGCGTGGAAGTAAATTCCGGATGAAACTGACAACCCAAGTACCAAGGATGTTCAGATTCAGGTAGCTCTATCATTTCGCACAGATTTTCTTCCTT
This sequence comes from uncultured Nitrosomonas sp., assembly GCF_902826915.1. Taxonomy (GTDB): domain Bacteria; phylum Pseudomonadota; class Gammaproteobacteria; order Burkholderiales; family Nitrosomonadaceae; genus Nitrosomonas. The sequence goes on along the minus strand of NZ_CADEGP010000023.1, from coordinate 12,068 downwards.
CGAGAAGCCGCTAATGCAAAGTCCTGCTTTTTCTAATCTAGGGATATAAAGATTATTAACTTCATAGCGATGGCGGTGACGCTCAATGATTGTATCAGTTCCATAGGTTTTCCAGGCGAGGGTATCTTTCTTCAAAATACATTCTTGCCCTCCCAACCGCATACTGCCACCAATATCGGAATTTTCATCGCGTGTTTCAATTTGTCCATCCCGAGTCCGCCATTCGGTAATCAGTCCGATAACCGGAAATGGTGTGTCGGGATTGAATTCAGTGCTGTGAGCAGCTTTCATGCCGGTTCTGTTGCGTGCATATTCAACCACGGCTAGTTGCATGCCTAAACAAATCCCCAAGTACGGTATGCGATTGGTTCGGGCAAAATTGATGGCCATTATTTTACCTTCGACACCGCGCTTGCCAAATCCGCCCGGAACCAGGATTGCATCCATCTCGCTCAGACTATGGGTGCCTTCCGTTTCAATATTCTCAGAATCAACGTAATTGATGTTAATCCTGCTGTTAGTATGGATGCCGGCATGAATCAAAGCTTCAGATAATGATTTATAAGATTCAGTTAAATCAACATACTTGCCTACAATGGCAATAGTAATCGTGTGTTTGGGATGCTCGAGTGCATAAACCAATTTATTCCAGATACTCAGATCTGCAGGTTTGGCCAGGATATTCAATTTATGGCAGATAATTCCATCCAGCATCTGCGCATGCAGTAATCCCGGAATTTTATAGATGCTATCCACATCGATGGCTGATATAACTGCTTCTTCCTGTACATTGGTAAAAAGCGCTATTTTTCGGCGCTCCTCCTCGGGCAGTTCACGGTCTGAGCGGCACAGCAAAACATCCGGCTGGATCCCAATTTCACGTAGCTCCTTGACTGAATGTTGAGTTGGCTTGGTTTTTAGCTCTCCGGCCGAACCGATATAGGGCAATAAGGTAAGGTGGATGAAGCAGGTATCCGTGCGCGGATTCTGTACGGCCATTTGCCTGATGGCTTCCAGAAAAGGGAGTGATTCGATATCACCGACCGTGCCGCCAATTTCAATAATCGCAATTTGCGCGTTACCCACGCCAGCTTGTATATAGCGCTTAATTTCATCCGTAATATGCGGAATAACCTGAACAGTGCCTCCGAGATAATCGCCACGCCTTTCCTTGCGGATGACGCTCTCGTAGATTTGACCGGTAGTAAAGTTATTATGCCGAGTCATGCGGGTAGTAATAAAACGCTCATAATGACCCAGATCAAGATCTGTTTCGGCGCCATCCTCAGTCACGAACACTTCACCATGCTGGAACGGGCTCATGGTTCCGGGGTCCACATTGATATAGGGATCCAGTTTAAGCATTGTCACTTTAAGTCCACGCGACTCAAGCAGTGCGGCGAGAGATGCAGCAGCAATTCCTTTGCCTAAGGAAGAAACAACACCGCCTGTCACAAAGACATACTTGGTCATGAGTGGTTATCGTAATTTGAATAGTTCATCGGAACAGTAAGATGGCTTTTGTATGTCGTTTGAACGAGCAACGTGATTCAGAACTTATTAGCGAATTTCTGCAAGTAATTTACTCATCATCTGTTCAGCTTGGTAGTAATAGCCCCCACCAAATAGGTTTAAATGATTGAGAACATGATACAGGTTATAAACTACTTTCCTAACATTATAACCGGAATCCAAAGGATAATCACAGCGGTAAGCAGAATAAAAATCAGCCGAAAATCCACCAAAAAGTTCGGTCATGGCAATATCGGTTTCACGGTCACCGTAATATACTGCGGGATCAAATAACACCGGTCTTCCTGTTTGATCATAAGCATAATTGCCACTCCAAAGATCGCCGTGCAATAGTGAAGATGATGGCGGAGTATTTGGGAAAAAATTTTCTAGATTCACCAGTAACTGTTCACCAAGCTGTTGCAATTTCCCATTAAATCCATTGTTTTTAGCCAAATCGAGCTGATTCCCTAAACGATGCATTCGCCAGAATTCGATCCAATCCGAAGAAGTCGTGTTTATTTGTGGGTTTTGTCCGATTGTATTGTCGCGAATCCAGCCAAATTGGCTATAAGTCTTACGATGCATAGCAGCGAGTTGTTGGCCCAAATCGGAAGCCTTGCCACGTTTGCCATTATTAATATCCAGATATTCCAAAATGAGCCATGCTGCATGCGCATTTTGCCCGGAACAAACAGGTACTGGAACACGCAAAGTGTATGAGTGGTGAATTTCCATGAGGCCCGCGGCTTCGGCCTCGAACATGGCCAAATTCCCAGAAGTATTTAGTTTGACAAAATAGCGTTGTATTCCATCTGTAATACAATAAGCCTGGCTGATGCAGCCACCGCCGATGGAGTGGGCCTGTTTAACTTCGAAGAAGCTATCAGTGGCAGCAGAGATTTGCTTACTAATTTCATGCCATGGTTGCATGCTTTAAATTTTCTGCAGTTAACCATTCTTTGGCTTTCTGAATGGCTGCCTGTACTTGTTCGGGTGCTGTGCCACCAGTATGTTTTCGGCTTTGCATCGAACCTTCAGGCGTCAAGATAGCAAAAATATCGGATTCAATCTGTGGAGAAAATTTTTGTAACTCACTGAGCTCAAGATCGCTGAGATCACAACCTTTTTGTTCCGAAAATTGCACTGCCTTTGCCACGATTTCGTGCGCATCGCGGAAAGGAATGCCTTTTTTAGTCAAGTAATCAGCCAGATCTGTGGCTGTTGCGTAACCGCGCAAAACCGATTGACGCATTGCTTGTTGATTTACTTGCACGCCACTGAGCATATCGGCATAAATCCGCAGGGTATCTGTCAAGGTATCGACCGTATCAAACAATGGCTCTTTGTCTTCCTGATTATCTTTGTTATAAGCAAGCGGCTGGGCTTTCATCAATGTTAGTAGTGCTATCAAATGACCGTTGACTCGGCCAGTTTTGCCGCGCACCAGTTCCGGTACATCAGGGTTCTTTTTTTGCGGCATAATGGACGATCCGGTACAAAATCGGTCAGCAAGTTGGATAAAACCAAAAGCAGGATTCATCCATAAAATGAATTCTTCCGACATCCGCGATAGATGCGTCATGATCAACGCAGCGCAGGCACAGAATTCGATAGCAAAATCCCGGTCTGATACTGCATCCAGGGAATTTTGGCAAACGCCATCAAAACTCAGCAATTGCGCCACTCGTTCGCGTTTGATTGGATAGCTAGTGCCGGCCAATGCAGCTGCGCCTAGTGGTGACTGATTCACGCGCTTTCTGCAATCGCTCAATCGCTCTAAATCGCGTTTTAACATCTCAAAATAAGCCATCAGATGATGGCCGAAGGATACAGGTTGTGCAACTTGAAGATGTGTAAATCCAGGCATGATTGTGTGAATATGTTGTTCCGCTAAATTTAGCAGAGCAAGTTGCATAGCTTTAATCAGGTTGACGATTTCATCAATGGCAGTGCGTAAAAATAAACGAATGTCGGTAGCGATCTGATCATTGCGGGACCGCCCGGTGTGCAATCGTTTGCCAGCATCGCCGACTAAAGCCGTTAGACGTTTCTCAATATTTAAATGAACATCTTCAAGTTCTTGTAGCCATGTGAATTGATGCAGTTTGATTTCATCGCGGATTTGATGTAACCCTTGCTGGATGGCCGTGAAATCCTCATTGCTGATAATTCCTTGCTCTGTAAGCATTTGTGCATGGGCCAGTGATCCTTGGATATCATATTCGGCGAGACGTTGATCAAAATCAACAGAAGCAGTATAGCGTTCCACAAGTGCTGAGACCGGTTCGTTGAAACGTCCAGACCACGTATTTTTATGGTTTTCTTTTTTCACTGTAGAGTTATTATCCAGTATGTTGCTGAAATTCCTTGTTTTCTATACAAGATGCTATGAAGTATTCATTATAGAACAAAATACAAGATGAGTTATCTTGTGAGATGGGGATATCTGTATGTGTTGTAGTTCTGATGCAAAAGTAGCAAATCATGCGTAAAACTACTAGCTAATTGCACGCGGTACTTTTACTTCCTCAAGGATTAGTGGATAATTTGTATTTCCTCGCTACCAATAACACAAGGAGTTATCCATGACAGCTAGCAACAAGCAAAATCAGAGCCAACAATCGCAAGTTGATAACTTTTTTTCACTATTAAGCGCCAAGTTTGAATGGTTGGCTAAAGTTCCGACCAGGCAGTTTCCAGGCAAGTATGTTGTGGTGTTGGTTGGGATCATTGTCGTTATTTTTGCTTGGAAGTTTATTGCTGTCAGTAAAGTAGAAGCTGACATGGTCAAGAAGCTTGAGCAGGAGCGCGTGCTGATTACACAACAAGCCCGTGAATATGCTGATAAACAATATATCAAAGAAGAAGAGCGTTTTGGGCAGATTTTGTCCTGGGCAGTTCGCGGTGAGTTAATTCGCAATAATATTGATCAAATAGACCAGTATTTGAATGAAATCGTCAAAATGAAGGACACAGAACGTGTTGTATTAATAGATGATGATGGAAAACTGTTGGTTTCTACGGACAAACGGTTGGAAGAATCCAATGGCACGGAATTATTTCCTAGAGAGATTTTGAGTCTGCAGAAAATCACTGTTAAATCAGATGTTGACGGTAAAAAGATATTGGTTGTTCCTGTAATGGGATTGAACAAGAAAATTGCTACGGTTATTGTCAGCTACAAACAGCAGAAACTATAGTGCGAATTGACTATCGCATGGTTTAGTTTTTTGCCATTAGTTAAAAAGCCTTTGCAATTGCAAAGGCTTTTTTATTATTTATTGAAATTGAGTGCGCTGGATTTGCGCGCCCAGAGCCGATAATTTTCCCTCGATATTTTCATAGCCACGATCCAGGTGGTAGATACGATCAATGACGGTTTCTCCCTGTGCTACTAAACCAGCAATCACGAGACTGGCTGATGCGCGTAAATCGGTCGCCATGACACGAGCGCCATCAAGCCGGGGAATGCCGTGGATAATGGCTGCATTGCCTTCAACTTCGATATTGGCATTCATGCGTATTAATTCTTGTACATGCATTAAACGGTTTTCAAAAATTGTTTCAGTGACAATGGATGTCCCAGAAGCAACGCAATTCAATGACATAAATTGTGCTTGCATATCGGTCGGGAAGGCTGGATAGGGAGCGGTGCGTATATTGATTGATTTCGGTTTGGTATCCATTCTTAAATGGATCCAGTTTTCATTAGAATCAATATGGGCGCCTGCTTCGGTGAGTTTATCCAGAACCGCATCGAGCAAATGAGCATCTGTTTCTTTTAAAAGAATTTCACCGCCGGCGGCTGTGGCCGCGACCAAGAAAGTTCCAGTTTCTATTCGATCAGGCATGACGGTGTGTTCAGCGCCATGCAGTGATGGTACGCCTTCTATGGTAATGATATCGGTGCCTGCGCCATGAATTTTTGCACCCATAGCAATGAGGCAATTGGCCAGATCGACGACTTCTGGCTCACGGGCAGCATTTTCAATTATTGTTGTACCTTCCGCCAAGGTTGCAGCCATCATCAGGTTTTCTGTTCCAGTGACGGTAATGATGTCAAGTACAATGCGTGCGCCACGTAGCTTCTTCGCCACAGCATGAATATAGCCGTGTTTGATATGAATTTCGGCACCCATCATTTGCAGGCCTTTGATATGCTGATCGACGGGTCGTAGACCGATCGCGCAACCGCCAGGTAGTGAAATATTGGCTTCTCCTGCGCGGGTGAGCAAAGGTCCTAGTATCAGAATAGCTGCGCGCATGGTTTTAACCATTTCATAAGGGGCGACAAGATGAGTCAATGTAGCTGCTGATAACGTTATTTCCGAAGTATTCTGTGCAGAAACATTTGTTCCCATTTGTTTGAGCAGTGAGAGCATGGTGATAATATCCTGAAGCGCCGGTACATTTTTTATTTTTAAAGATTCCTCGGTTAGAAGTGCAGCACATAAGACGGGCAGCGCAGCATTCTTTGCTCCCGAAATGGTGATTTCACCGTGCAGTGGTACACCACCTTGGATAATCAGTTTTTGCATAATGTGAATAACTTAAATATAAATTTTAATAATATTTTTGCGTGGTTGAAATGTACCAAAGTTCGCTGCATCATAACGTAATAGTGCGATAAAGGTTATGCAATAGTGTCAACTATATCAAAAAATATCGAATCAATTCATAAGGAGAAGGAATGGCTAAGCAAATAATTCACACCATGGATGCACCGCAAGCGATCGGCACCTATTCTCAAGCGGTCCGGACCAGCGGAGGGGATACCGTTTATCTATCGGGTCAGATCGGATTGGATCCGCTCGGTATGCAAATGGTGGATGGGATCGAAGCGCAGATCCAACAGGTGTTTTCTAATCTGAAAGCGGTGGCGAAAGCGAGCGGTGGTAGTTTGAACGATATTGTGAAATTAAATATTTTTCTAATTGATCTCGACAATTTTGCATTAGTCAACGAAATCATGGCCGGCCATTTTGTACAGCCCTATCCTGCGCGTGCGGCAATCGGTGTCAAAGCTCTGCCGCGCGGTGCGTTGGTGGAAATGGATGGGGTCATGGTATTGCAGGAATAAAAGGCATTGTCTGTTAGTGCCAGTGTGCAAGAAAAATTATCCCGTTTAGGTATTCATAGTGCATTAGATCTGATTTTGCACTTACCGATTCGGTATGAAGATGAAACGCATTTATTTCCGATCGGTGATGCGCCGCCAGGGCAAACAGTGCAGGTTGAGGGCGTGATCGTTCATAACGAAGTGGTTGTCCGCCCTAGGCGACAATTGGTTTGCCAAGTTGAAGACAGTAGTGGCATCTTGGTCATGCGTTTTCTGAATTTCTACGGCAGCCAGGTTAAAACCTACGTGGTGGGTAAGCGTGTGCGGTTGCTGGGCGAGATTCGTGATGGTTTCTTTGGCATTGAAATGGTGCATCCGAAATGTCGTATCGTGCGGGAAGGGGAATCGCTGGCGGATTCGATGACGCCGGTTTATGCCACCACGGCGGGTTTGGCGCAAAAGATTTTAGCAAAAATAATCGGGCAGGGATTGCAGGATGCGCAAACGGTGCAAGTGTTGACCGAAACTATACCTGAGAGAATCATCCGGAAATATCGGCTGCAAGGTTTTAGCGATAGTGTGCTGTGCTTGCATCATCCGTCTCCTGAAGAATCGATTGAAGCTTTACAATCACGGACACACTCAGCATGGCGACGTATCAAGTTCGATGAATTGCTGGCGCAGCAGTTATCGATGCGCTTGCATTACCGGCAGCGGAGAAGCCGCAATGCACCGGTACTGGAACAAAAAAATAGATTGACGAACCAGTTATTGGCACAGCTTGGCTTTACATTGACTTCATCGCAAATCAAAGTGTATGAGGAAATCAGCCGTGATTTGGCAGTCGCTTATCCAATGCAACGTCTGCTGCAAGGTGATGTTGGCAGCGGGAAAACGATTGTGGCTGCGCTGGCTGCATTGCAGGCAATTGAGAACGGTTTTCAGGCGGCCATCATGGCGCCGACTGAAATTCTTGCTGAGCAGCATCTCGTAAAATTATCCGCTTGGTTTGAACCGCTGGGAGTTCAGGTCGCCTGGCTATCGGGAGGGTTGAAGAAAAAACAAAAGCAAACTGCATTGGATAAGATTGTATCGGGTGCAGCGCAACTTGTTGTGGGCACGCATGCTTTGTTTCAAGATCAAGTAATATTTCACCAACTCGGCCTGGCGATTATTGACGAACAGCACCGCTTTGGCGTGCATCAGCGTCTGGCACTGCGGATCAAAGGCGCGCAATCCGATCTGATGCCGCATCAATTGATGATGAGCGCCACTCCTATACCGCGCACGTTGTCGATGAGCTATTTTGCCGATCTGGATGTGTCAGTTATCGATGAATTACCGCCTGGCAGGTCGCCTGTAGTGACCAAACTAATCGCGGACAATCGCCGTGAAGAAATCATTGCGCGCATACATCACGCATGCCAACAGGGCAGGCAAGTATATTGGGTTTGCCCGCTCATTGAAGAATCTGAAGCGTTGCAACTGCAGACCGCGGTGGAAACTTTTCAACATCTGAGCAGAACTTTCCCAGAATTGAATGTGGGCCTGGTGCATGGACGCCTGTCCCAGCAAGAGAAAGTTGAAGTCATGCTGTTGTTCAAGCAAGGAAAAATTCAATTACTAGTGGCGACAACCGTGATCGAGGTGGGTGTGGATGTGCCCAATGCTTCGCTAATGGTCATTGAAAATGCCGAGCGTATGGGATTGTCGCAATTACACCAGCTGCGTGGCCGTGTCGGACGCGGATCGGAGGCGAGTATTTGCATTTTGCTGTTTCAGCAACCCTTATCGGAGATTGCCCGCAAACGGCTCAAAATCATTTTTGAACACACCGATGGTTTTGAAATCGCCCGTCAGGACTTGCTATTGAGAGGTCCCGGTGAATTTCTTGGCGCGCGTCAGAGCGGGATTCCGATGTTGCGTTTTGCCGATTTAGAGCAAGACGGTGAGTTACTGAAAGCCGCGCAAGACTCGGCTAATGAAATGCTGAACAACTATCCAGAACTTGCACAGCGGCATATTGCTCGTTGGTTGGGTGATAAGACCAAGTATTTGCGTGTGTAATAACCAGCAATCCAAGCATATTTTGCTAAATACCAGAGTACCTTTGAAGCCGCATTTGCGGCGCAGTCGCTTTGGAGTTCGGAAGATATTGAAAATATTGACTGAGGATAAGAATGTCAAATGTAACACTTACTACTTGGAGTTGGAGTTGGAGTTGGAGTTGGAGTTGTCCCAATTTGACGGACATTTTTTCATGGAGTCGAGAGAGTCTCGACCTGTGAAAGCGGATTGCAGTTTATCGCGATTTAATTTTTCTCATTCAGTTTTCTCTCAAAATTGCTGGGTGATAAGTATCCCAGCCTAGAATGCCTGCGAGTTGGATTGTACCCTGACTCCACGATCGGCCAATTCAACGGTAATGCGGGGGCGGGCATACGTACAATCGCTTGTACGATATATAGCCATGATCTGCTCGATCAATCGACAGTTGATAATGGCCCTATGGCTGGGTGCACGTTTAGCCCAGTCATAGTAACCGCTGTGCGATATACCGAGTGTCTCACATAGAACACGAGCCGGAAATTGGGCCCGGTTTGCCTTGATTAATTGGCACACCTTCCCCATCGATCTTTGTTGTTTGCAAACCAGGCCGTAGCCTTTGCCAATATGTCACGCTCCATCTCCACACGCTTGAGCTTCTTACGCAATTCCATTAGCTCCTGCCGCTCGTTGGCACTCAAGGAGGTAACACTCGATATTGCAGCGGAAGCAATTGCCTGGCTTGACCTCATGGGTACACCTGCTGCCCGACACCAGGTTTGTATCGAAGTGTAGTGGCAACCCAATTCCTTGGATAATTGCTTGGGGCTTGGGGCATTTACCTAATGCGAGCAATTCCACCATCTGTTGACGAAACTCCGGTGGGTAAGCAGGTTTGTAGTTTTGCGTCATATTTCTTCTCCTTTAAACAGAACATAATGTGTCCGTTCAAAGGGGACAACTCCACTTTTTATCAATGCAAGCGAGCTTGTGCGGCAAGTAGAAAAAAAGACTGATCCATAGTAGGGATGGTATCTGTGAACGACTCAACAAGATCATCTTACAGGAATTCTATCAATGGATTATACAAAACTAAGGTCATAGGGCATCGCGGCCCTTGGTGCAATATTGACGATGTGGAATTTGCTGCTTTGGAATGGCTGGATTGGTTCAACAATCACCGACTATCAGAGTCGATTGGAAATATTTTACCAGCAGAATTTAAAATGGCATATTATTGCCAATTAAGAGAGTCTGCTGATGCAGCTTGACTTAAACTAAACAGTCTCCGGAAAACCTGAGGCAATTCAAGTATCTATTTGATCAGGGAGCTTACGCTATAAGAAAGAAGTCGATTCCCGCTGCGTCGTCTTTTTTTCGACAGATGATCGATTTGGTGCCTCATTTCATCTTCGCGAAGGATACCAGCGGACGTTACATTTTGGCCAATGAAGCAGTGGCCAAGGTATATGGAATTCCCGCCGAGCAGATTTGTCAGATGCGCGACGCGGACTTTGCACCCAACGCCGAAGAAGCTGCGGGTTTCCGCCGCGATGATCTGGAAGTGCTTCGGACGGGAAAGATCAAGCACATCAATGAGGTGATTACGGATTACGACGGCAACGTTCGCGAGTTGATGACCACGAAGGTTCCGTTCGATAGCCCTGAGACGGGACCAGGTGTGCTCGGCATCTGCATCGATGTTACCGAGCGCAACGCTGCACTTCGAAAAATCGCCTATTTGGCGGAACACTGCCACTTGACGGGGCTTCCAAATCGTTCTCAGCTCGCGGCGTTTCTCGAGGAACCCATTCGGAATGCCGAACCCTATGCACTGCTCTTCATTGATCTCGATAACTTTAAGACCATCAACGATTCCCTCGGGCACAAAGTGGGAGATGCCTTTCTCAAATACATCTCGGCTCGGTTTGAACAGATGCGCGAATCGAAAGATTTCGTGTGTCGATTCGGTGGAGACGAGTTCATTTTTGTGCTTCGTAATACGAGTGCCGATGCGGCCAGCGCGTTTTCGTCAAAGCTACTGCGCATCGTGGCAGAGCCGGTCACAATCGAAGGAATGACGCTGACGAGCACGTGCAGTATCGGCATCGCAAAGTCGCCAGAGCACGGGATGACTAAGAATGTGCTTATGAAGCGTGCCGACGCGGCACTTTACAAGGCGAAGGCTCGCGGACGAAACATGTTCCAGTGTTACTCGGAGGAGCTGCAGCATGCGGTGGATCGACGACTGTTCATCTATAATGGACTTCAGGCCGCAGCGTGCAATGCCGAATTAGAACTGTACGCTCAGCCCATTGTTGATGCTCAGTCGGGCGCCTACACCTCTGCTGAGGCACTGCTTCGATGGCGCTCTCGCGAGCTCGGTCCCATTCCTCCGGACGAGTTCATTCCATTGGCGGAAGAAACAGGTCTCATTGGCATGATCGGTAATTGGGTGATTGAAGAAGCATGCCGGACGCAGCGGGCTTGGCTTGACCGAGGTATCGATCTTCACCTTAGCGTCAATGTTTCTGCTCGGCAATTGCTCGAGCCTGGTTTTGAGCGCTACTTCCGAGAGACCTACAGCATGACTGGTGTGCCGCCAGAGAAAATTGGCGTGGAGATCACCGAAGGTGTCTTGCTGGGCGACGTTGAATCGGCGTGCAGCGTGTTATCTTCTCTCGCTGATAGCGGCGTAACGGTCTCGGTGGATGACTTTGGTGTGGGGTATTCAAGCTTGAACTATCTGCGAAAGTTGCCGCTCACGTTTCTGAAGATCGACCGGTCATTCGTCAAGGACTGCGTAGAGAATCCTGACGATGCGGCTCTCGTCCGCACGATTATCATGTTGGCCAAGAACTTGAGATTAAAAGTCGTGGCCGAGGGTGTGGAAACTGAGGCGCAGGTAAGTTTTTTGCGCGCAGAAGGTGCAGATCTTTTTCAAGGGTATTTGTTCGCGAAACCAATGCCTGTTGGCGATCTCTTGTCGCGCCTGGAAGATGGGCGCACCAAGACGGGGCACGTGCTGCAAGCTCCCCGATAGATTATGAATATTACGACTTTGAATTGACAGTTTTGATAAATTGAACTGCTTTCGAGGAGTCTTTGATGAAACTAAAAAGACTGATTCATTAGCAAACCATGCCCAGAGAATCCCAAGCTACCCATCCTGTCTCGATTGAAGAAAAGATTCTTTATCTACGCCGCAACTGGAGTTGTCCCAATTTGACGGACATTCTTTTTATGGAGTCAAGAAAGTCTCGACCTGTGAAAGCGGATTGCAGTTTATCGCGATTTGATTTTTCTCATTCAGTTTTCTTTCAAAATTGCTGGATGATAAGTATCCCAGCCCAGAATGCCTGCGAATTGGGTTGTACCATGACTCGATCCAGGTAAATAGAGCTTACTCAAAAAGCATAACTAACTGATTGAGTTTAACAATATTGTA
>NZ_CADEGP010000022.1 GCF_902826915.1 uncultured Nitrosomonas sp. | reverse complement strand
TATCAAACCTCTGCATGTCTATTCGATGTGATCGAATAGATCAGCGTTTCCTTAACTGATTGCTCCCTAAATTCCTGGCTATATTGTGCGCGGGGTAATTCCATCTCCATCCTCCATTTCATGTCTTCATTTTATGAAACTTCGGACTCCATGAAAATAAGCATACCTCAAAGTTATCAAACAGGCGAATTGCCGTATTTATGACTTTTTTGAGACCTTCATTCATTCGATTGAAGAAGAATTGGAGCAGCCTTTTGCGCGTATGGCAGGGCGTTCCCACGGTCAGGATCAACTGTCGTATTTCAAGCGCATTGCCGCAGTTAATTATGTGCTGGCGCATGATGATGGCGTCAACCCCAAGCATCTTGACGAAGCCGATATTATCCTGATCGGCGTTTCACGTTCCGGTAAAACACCGACTTGTCTTTACTTAGGGTTGCAGTATGGTATCGCTGCCGCGAATTATCCGCTAACCCCGGATGACATGACGATACAGCAGATCCCGAAGGTATTGGAAAATGTCAGAAAAAAATTGTTTGGTTTAACACTAACCCCAGCGCAATTGCATTTCATTCGCCAGCAACGCCGTCCAAACAGCGAATATGCATCGCTCGCGCAGTGTCAGCGAGAATTACAATGGCAGGAATTGCTGTTTCATCAATTCGATATTCCTTATTTGGAGACCACGCGCATTTCGATTGAGGAAATCAGTGCCATTATATTGAATAGATGTGGATTGAGGAGGCAGTTGTATGGATGATTAAATCTTAAAGCCCGGCATGACCCAGACAGTTATGCACCGATAGGTGATTTGATACCGATTGATAGAATTTGAGAGAAAGGTTTTATAAAGTTTCTGGTACAACAATCCTGTACATTTCTATAACTAGATTTCTTGTTAAAATCAGATCATCCGTGTTTGTCTCGGGCACAAAGTAAATTTACATCTCCTCATAAAAAAAGCACATCAGTTGCCCGATGTGCTTTAGTTGATTAATCAATCAATGATCTTTATAGCAGAGGAATGATCAGCAATGCCACAATGTTGATGATTTTGATCAATGGATTAATTGCAGGGCCAGCTGTGTCCTTATAAGGATCGCCTACGGTATCCCCTGTTACTGAGGCTTTGTGGGCTTCGCTGCCTTTGCCACCAAAATGTCCGTCTTCAATATGTTTCTTGGCATTATCCCAAGCACCACCACCGGTTGTCATCGAAATCGCCACGAACAAACCAGTTACGATTGAACCCATCAACACGCCACCTAGGGCTTGCGGTCCCAGGATCACACCGACCAACAAAGGAATCAGCACAGGTAATAATGAAGGAATCATCATTTCCTTGATTGCCGATTTGGTCAGCATATCCACGGCACGCGAATAATCTGGCTTGGCTGTGCCTTCCATGATGCCCGGAATTTCTTTGAATTGACGACGAACTTCGATCACCACCGATCCGGCGGCACGTCCGACAGCTTCCATCGACATGGCACCAAACAAGTAAGGGATCATACCGCCGATAAACAAACCGATAATCACCATGTGATTGGATAAATCGAAGGATAATTCAAACCCGGCATGTTCCAGGGCATGGGTGTAGTCGGCAAATAGTACTAATGCCGCTAAACCTGCTGAGCCAATCGCGTAACCTTTGGTAACCGCTTTAGTCGTATTGCCAACTGCATCTAAAGGATCGGTGATAGCACGCACTGAATCTGGCATTTCTGACATTTCCGCAATACCGCCTGCGTTATCAGTGATCGGGCCGTATGCGTCCAGTGCCACAATAATACCGGTCATCGATAACATGGATGTTGCGGCGATCGCAATACCGTACAAGCCAGCCAGTGCGTACGCCAGCAAAATACTGATACAAACAGCCAGAACCGGCGCTGCGGTTGAGCGCATTGAAACGCCCATGCCGGCAATAATATTGGTGGCATGTCCGGTGGTGGATGCTTCAGCAATATGTTGAACCGGCGGATAATCGGTCGAAGTATAGTATTCGGTAATTACAACCATCAGTCCGGTCAACACTAGGCCAATTGCAGCAGCTAGGAATACACGCAGAATCAGCATGCCGCCTGCAATCTCTGTGCCATCCACGATCAGTGACATGTCGCTCATAAACCAAACAGTTACCGGCAAATACGCTAATAGAGCAATACCACCTGCAACAGCCAGGCCGCGATAAAGCGCATTCATAATGGTGCCGCCATCACGCATTTTGACGTAATAACAACCGACAATCGAAGCGATAATCGATACCGCACCGAGCATTAGCGGAAATATAACCGCACTAAGTGCATTTGCAGTAAACAATAATGCGCCCAATATCATGGTTGCAATAATGGTAACTGCGTAGGTTTCGAACAAATCCGCAGCCATACCGGCACAGTCACCCACGTTATCGCCCACATTATCGGCAATGACGGCTGGATTGCGCGGATCATCTTCAGGGATTCCGGCTTCGACTTTCCCGACCAGATCCGCGCCAACATCCGCACCCTTGGTGAATATGCCGCCACCTAAACGAGCGAAAATGGAGATCAGCGATCCGCCGAATGCAAAACCAATCAGAGGCTTGATGATATCGCTGACAGACTGATTGGGATCAGCGCCATCAAACAACATAGCGGAGTATCCAGCAACACCTAGCAGGCCTAAACCAACAACCAGCATTCCAGTGACTGCGCCGCCTCGGAAAGCAATTGCAAGCGCTTCATTCAATCCGATGGTTGCTGCCTGGGCAGTACGAACATTTGACTGGACTGAAACCGTCATCCCCAGAAACCCTGCGGCACCCGAAAGAATGGCCCCTAGAGCGAAACCAATAGCCGTATCCCACCCGAGCGCAATCCAGAGGGCAAGGAACAGCACGCCACCCACCATACCGATCGTCATGTACTGCCGTTTTAGGTATGCGGAGGCGCCCTCTTGAATAGCTTTTGCAATTTCTTGCATACGCTGGTTGCCTGTAGATTGAGCAAAAATACCCTTAATCCATATGCCACTGAATATCAGGGCTATAATCGCACTAAGAATTGCGATAACTAAACCACTAGCCATAGAGAACTCCAATTAAAGTCAGACCATAAAAATCACATGTGAAATATTGGCCTAATTAATTCCACATTATTAAACACTTGTTCTAAATCTAAGATCAGGGTGTATTTTATCTGTTCTTGCTTGCTGAATGCACCAATTATTTGTCAAATTTAGATTGCTAGGTGACTGAAATCATATTGTTTGGCTTCCATACAACACCTCAAGCAATCTAAATCTTACATGCAGCTAAATTTTGAATTCATCCAGTTTCTTTGGAACCGCAACATTTTTGAGTCTTACATAGTCTGGCAAGCCATCTTTATAGGGCGGGTAATCCTCGCCTTCAATGAGTGGCGCCAAGTATTCTCGGCAAGCTTGGGTAATACCAAATCCATCTTCGCTGATAAAATTATCCGGCATCATTTTTTCTACATTTGCAACATTGGATAACTGTGCCATACCGACCGACCACTTATACGGCGAGCTGGATTCACGCACGATGGTTGGCATCACTGAATTGTGTCCTGCCAGGGCATAGTCCACGGCTGCTTTGCCCATGGCGTAGGCTTGTTCAACGTCGGTTTTGGAAGCAATGTGACGCGCTGCGCGCTGCAGATAATCTGCAACCCCCCAGTGATATTTCAGACCCAGACCATCTTTGATGATATTGGCCACTACCGGAGCAACTCCGCCTAGTTGCGCATGCCCGAACGCATCACGCAGACCTTGATCAGACAAGAAGTTACCATCGTCTCCTTTGACGCCTTCTGAGACCACCACTGAACAATAGCCGTACTCCTTGACATAGCGATCCACTGTGGCAAGAAATTTTTCCTTATTGAAAGATACTTCCGGAAACAGAATCACGATCGGGATTTCACACCTAGGACTGGATGCCAAGCCACCCGCCGCCGCGATCCATCCGGCATGGCGTCCCATTACTTCAAGCACAAAAACTTTAGTTGAAGTCTTAGACATGCTGGCCACATCAAAACTGGCTTCGCGCGTAGAAACTGCAATATATTTGGCTACTGAACCAAAACCCGGGCAGCAATCCGTGATCGGCAAATCGTTATCAACGGTTTTAGGCACATGAATCGCTTGAATTGGATAACCCAGCGTGTCTGATATCTGCGAGACCTTCAAGCAGGTATCTGCCGAATCACCGCCGCCGTTGTAGAAAAAGTAACCGATATTATGAGCTTTGAACACCTCGATCAAGCGCTCGTATTCGCGCCGGTTTTGTTCCAGGCTCTTCAATTTATAGCGGCAAGAACCAAATGCGCCTGACGGAGTATAGCGCAACCCGGCAATGGCTGCGGCTGAATCGGCGCTGGTATCAATGAGATCTTCGGTTAATGCGCCGATAATGCCGTTGCGGCCTGCGTAAACAGTGCCGATTTTGTCAGTATGCTGGCGTGCTGTTTCCAGAACACCTGCGGCAGAGGCGTTAATGACCGCTGTCACCCCGCCGGATTGGGCATAAAATGCATTTTTAATTGCCATATCTTTCTCCTAATTGATTAAATCGTAAGCAAGTATCACTAAATCGTTACACACAAAAACTCAGGTGCCATTTCTCGCATCCTGAGTTTTGCGGTTTAAATCTGTTACGCAAATGAATCGATGAGTATGAATAAATTTATTTGAGTGCTGCGATAATCTGATCACGTATTTCTTCAACTGTACCTATCCCGGCTATTTTGATATAGCGCGGTGCATCTTTTCCGCCCTGTGCCGACCACTGTGAATAATACTCAACCAATGGTTCTGTTTGCTCGTGATAGACTTCCAGTCGTTTCCTGACCGTTTCTTCTTTATCATCATCGCGTTGTATCAATGGTTCGCCCGTCACATCATCTTGGCCAGTCGATTTGGGTGGATTAAAGTCCACATGATAAGTGCGGCCAGAAGCGGGATGTACCCTCCGACCCGACATGCGTTTAACGATTTCAGCATCGTCAACATCAATCTCAACCACAAAATCAATCGGCACACCTGCGGCTTTCATGGCGTCAGCTTGTGGAATCGTGCGCGGGAAACCGTCAAACAGGAAGCCATTTGCACAATCTGGCTGCGTGATACGTTCTTTGACTAAATTGATGATAATGTCATCAGAAACCAATCCGCCGGTATCCATGATTTTTTTTGCCATGACACCCAATTCAGTGCCTGCTTTCACAGCACTGCGCAACATATCACCTGTAGAAATTTGTGGAACACCAAAATGTTCCTTAATATAATTGGCTTGAGTGCCTTTTCCGGCACCAGGGCCGCCTAACAAAATGACTCGGATAGCTATTCTCCCTTTGTTACCGATTAATATTATTGAGTGCAGCGACCTTTTTTCTGGCGCTCCAACAGCATTGGACAGTAATTATATCGCAGGCAAGCAGGATGCTCGAGTATTTTACTATGTTAATTTTTAAAAGTTAAACAATCGGCCATAACAAGTTACGTTGATACTAAATAGGTTATGCGATAATAATCCAATTGACTCTTAACAGGATAAATCATGGACGAAAATAGAAGTAAAGCGCTTGACGTTGCCCTGGCTCAAATCGAGAAACAGTTTGGTAAGGGTTCTATCATGCGGTTGGGCGCTAACGATGTCGCTTATGATATACAAGTCGTATCAACCGGTTCGCTAGGTCTTGATATTGCACTGGGAGTAGGGGGGTTGCCTCGCGGGCGGATTGTCGAAATTTATGGGCCCGAATCTTCGGGCAAAACGACATTAACGCTCCAAGTTATCGCCGAAATGCAAAAACTAGGCGGCACCGCTGCCTTTATTGATGCGGAGCACGCATTGGATCCCCAGTACGCGCAAAAAATTGGCGTCAATGTAAAAGAGCTGTTGATCTCTCAACCGGATAATGGTGAGCAGGCGTTGGAGATTGCCGATATGCTGGTGCGCTCCAGTTCAGTCGATATCATCGTAATAGATTCCGTCGCAGCCCTTACGCCGCGGGCGGAAATCGAAGGCGACATGGGTGATCCGCAAATGGGTCTGCAAGCACGGCTGATGTCGCAGGCACTTCGCAAGTTAACTGCCAACATCAAGCGCAGCAATACGATGGTTATTTTTATTAACCAGATTCGTATGAAAATCGGTGTCATGTTCGGCAATCCTGAAACTACCACGGGCGGTAATGCGCTAAAATTTTATGCTTCAGTACGTTTGGATATCCGTCGCACCGGGGCGATCAAGAAAGGTGACGAAACCATCGGCAATGAAACCCGTGTGAAAGTGGTCAAAAATAAAATTGCACCACCTTTCAAACAAGCGGATTTTGATATTCTTTATGGCGAAGGCATTTCGCGGGAAAGTGAAATTATCGAACTGGGCGTACTGCATAAACTGATCGACAAAGCGGGGGCTTGGTATGCCTATAAAGGTGAGAAAATCGGGCAAGGTAAAGATAATGTGCGTGATTACCTGAAAGAACATAAGGATATCGCACAAGAAATTGAACAAAAAATTCGATCGATTGTTGGCATTGCTGATCAAGCCAATCCCGTGAAAGAAAAAACTGAGAAAGAGAAATAAGTTTTGTGAGCCCCCTTACTCCTTTGGAAACTCGCGCACTGCGCATGCTTGCCCGACGTGAGCATTCGCGGCGGGAGTTGGAGCAAAAACTTTCTGTGCATGCAGAATCCTGCGAAACGGGAGTGCTTGCAAGTGTGTTGGATAAGCTAGAGCAGAAGGGTTTTCTGTCCGAGCAACGCGCGGTGGAACAGATTGCGCGTACCCGTAGAGCACGCTTCGGAAGTCATCGAATCGTTCATGAACTCAAGGCAAAAGGAATAGATTCCCATTTGATAGACAATATTCTGCCGACACTCAAGCAAACCGAGTTGGAGGCCGCGTTAAACATCTGGCGTAAGAAATTCGATCATCCGTCTGTTTCCAAGGAAGAGCGCGGGAAACAGGTGTGGTTTATGATGAATAGAGGCTTTTCCATGGAAACAATACAACAAGTTCTCGCACAAGCAGACGAGGAAAGCACATGAAGAAATATTGGGAAAAAATAATCTTTTTTTGGATGATTTTGTTAATTGGTTTTCAAGTGCATGCAGGTGGGATCACACTGATTCAGGAAATTAATGCCGCGCCGGCTAATTTTGATGGGAAAGAAATTACATTAAAAGGCATTCCCAAGGATCCCACGCGCTTGCCCTTGGTTAATCTAAAGATGTATGTGCTGGAAGATAGCAGCGGGGAAATTACGGTGCTAACCGAATTCGATTTGCCGAAAATGAACGAAGAAATCACTATCCGGGTTAAAGTCCAAACCTTGGCTATCGTCAAAGGCGAAGCAGTGGGTTTGACAGTGACTGAACTAGAACGATACGAGCAGCAGCAAGCAATATGAAAAGCAACCAGATACGACAGAAATTTCTCGAATTTTTTGAATCTTACGGCCATGCCATCGTCTCGTCCAGCCCGTTAGTGCCGGGCAATGATCCGACACTTTTGTTCACCAATGCGGGCATGGTGCAATTCAAAGATGTTTTCCTCGGTCAGGATAAGCGCCCTTATGTGCGTGCTGTTAGCTCACAGCGCTGCGTTCGTGCCGGTGGCAAGCATAACGATCTGGAAAATGTCGGTTATACGGCAAGGCATCATACTTTCTTCGAAATGCTCGGTAACTTTAGTTTTGGCGATTATTTCAAGCGCAACGCTATTTTATTTGCCTGGGATTTTCTTACGGATACTCTTGAGATTCCGCGCGAGAAATTATGGGTTACTGTGTACGCCGAGGATGATGAGGCGGCTGATATCTGGTTGAATGAAGTCGGTGTTGAACCATCTCGCGTGGTGCGGATTGCCACCACGGATAATTTCTGGCAAATGGGGGATACCGGGCCGTGCGGGCCTTGTTCCGAAATTTTTTATGATCATGGTCCTGATGTCAAAGGCGGGCCGCCCGGCTCTGCCGATGCCGACGGTGATCGCTACATCGAGATCTGGAATCTGGTTTTCATGCAATACAACCGCGACAGCGCCGGAGTATTGCACCCGCTGCCGAAACCGTCGGTCGATACCGGCATGGGTCTGGAGCGTATCTCTGCCGTGATGCAGCATGTTCATAGCAATTACGACATTGATCTGTTTCAAAGCCTGATCAAAGCGGCTGCGCGCGTGACCAATACGAAGGATCTTGCCGACAATTCGTTAAAGGTTATCGGCGATCACATCCGTGCCTGTTCGTTTTTGATTACCGACGGTGTCATCCCAGGCAGTGAAGGCCGCGGCTATGTATTGCGCCGCATTATTCGCCGCGCCATCCGCCATGGTTACAAGTTAGGACAGAAACAACCTTTCTTTCATCACCTGGTGGAAGATTTAGATCGAGTGATGGGACAAGCCTATCCTGAACTAACTGCCGCCAAAGCACGTGTGGCCGCGGTATTGTTGCAGGAAGAAGAGCGTTTTTCTGAGACCCTGGAAAACGGCATGCAAATTCTGGAAACTGCGCTCGGCCAGAAGATTCAAGTGTTGGATGGCGAAACTGCTTTCCGGCTCTACGATACCTTTGGTTTTCCGATTGATCTGACTGCCGATATCGCTCGCGAACGCGGTATTACCGTTGACCACGCAGGATTCGAACAAGCCATGGCGCGTCAACGTGAGCAAGCGCGTGCCGCCAACAAATTCACTATGCAAGAAGGGATTGAGTATTCGGGCGGTCAAACCACGTTCTATGGTTACGAAACTCTGCAGCATGAAGGACAAGTATTAGCGATCTACAAGCAGGGTAGTGCGGTGGATTTCATTGAAGCTGGTGAGGAGGGGGTCGTGGTTCTGGATCAAACGCCTTTTTACGCCGAATCGGGTGGTCAGGTCGGCGATTGCGGCGAGTTGCTTGCCGCCAATGCCAATTTTGCGGTGACTGATACGCAAAAAATCCAGGCCGGTGTGTTTGGACATAAAGGAAGATTGCATAGCGGACGCCTGATGATCAAGGATACCGTGCAAGCGCAAGTCAATGCGCAAAACCGCATCAGCATCGCCAATAACCACTCCGCTACCCATTTGTTGCATGCTGCACTGCGTGAAGTGCTGGGTAAGCATGTGACGCAAAAAGGCTCGCTGGTTGACGCTAACCGGACGCGCTTTGATTTTTCTCATAATGTGCCGCTCACGGCAGATGAGATTCGGGAAACCGAACGCCTGGTCAATGAACAGATCCGCGACAACTGTATCGTTGAAGCGGCTACGATGAAATACGACGATGCGATCAAGCGCGGCGCGATGGCATTGTTCGGCGAAAAATATTCGGATGTGGTGCGCGTCATCGGCATGGGGGAATTTTCGACGGAATTATGCGGCGGCACGCACGTCCCGCAAGTGGGCCAAATCGGCTTGTTTAAAATTGTCGCCGAATCCGGCGTCGCTGCCGGTATCCGCCGCGTCGAAGCGGTAACCGGAAAAGCGGCCATCGATTATGTGCAACAACGCGAAGCGCAACTGCTCGAAATCGCGCAGACTTTAAAAACCAATCCACAGGAAGTCGCACAAAAAATTGTGCAGATCATCGACAATGTACGCTACACCGAAAGAGAACTGGCGCGCCTTAAAACCAAGCTTGCCAGTTCGCAAGGTGCCGACCTGGCATTACAAGCGCAAGACGTTAATGGCGTTAAAGTCTTGGCGGTCAAACTGGAAAATGCCGACGCCAAAACCCTGCGCGAAACATTGGATCAACTGAAAGACAAACTCAAAACCTGCGCCATTGTGCTCAGTACCGTTTCGGATGGCAAAGTTACGTTGATCGCCGGTGTCAGCGCGGATCTCACGGATCAAATCAAAGCGGGTGAACTGGTCAATTTCGTGGCGCAGCAAGTCGGTGGCAAAGGCGGCGGGCGCGCAGATATGGCGCAAGCAGGTGGCACGCAGCCAGAGCAATTGCCTGCGGCGCTTGGGGAGGTGAAAACTTGGGTTGAGAGAAGAATCGTGTAGTGATAGCAATATTTTCGATTGATCCAGCGATTTTATTCGTTAGCAGCATTGTCATAATTATTTGTATCGTTTGTTTTGTTCAATCTGTTATTTATTCTAAAATACAATATGATGATTGATAATTGCTTGGGTTATACGACATTACCTGCAAGATTATTGGACAAAATGTCTTATATATTACGTTAGACCTAGTCGCCCCTCGTTATGCCACATCTTCTCAACCCAGAATCCCTGCTGTTCTTTTTTGGGCCGCACTTTGATGTGGACGTAGCGCTCACAACAGCCAAAAACTTGCCAAATCTTGAAGGCTTGTGTGAAGGCATTAAGCGATCTATTGATGAGGGGGTTCCTCACATTGGACTGCACCTCGTCGGCTACGAAAATATAGACACAGGTTTGTCCGCCCTAGCGGCTGTTAGCAAGCCAAATGCTCCAAGTATGATTTCGTTTTATGCCGAGAGCTCACACAGAATATTTGGTGGGGCGACGCTTGTATGCGTGCCTCTGGCCTTCTGCTCTTCGCATTTTGTTCCGAGCGGCGAGTATGTTGTCTACAGGCACACTTATAAGCGTCCTCTTGTCACTGAAACGGAATACTCGACAACAATGCAATCCGGGAGCGACGAAGAGAGGATGAGGCTGTTCCTTTTCACTCGCTCTCGCGAAGGCTTTGAGACAATTACCGGAATGAGCTATGTGGGAATATCAAAGCGCCCTTGGCAACAACGCTTGGCGGAGCATATTGACAGCGCTATGGCGAAACAGTCAAAAACAAAGTTGCACGAGGCAATCAGGCAAATGCAAGGCCAGAAGGTCATACACGTGCATGACGTATCTGCTTACGGGATCAGCGAAGCTGAGGCGCGTCAGTATGAATCAAAGCTAATTGCCTCATCAACGCTTTGGCCGCTGGGTTTGAACATGAAATGTTAACTCCTGCTGGGTCTAATTTCTCGGTCAAGAGGAACTGCGGAACCGCTGTGGTAGGTTTCCTCAAGCCGCCTCGCGCCTGCGGCCCCTCACCTCAAATGTTGGGTTTCATACACCGCATGAACGTCGCTGATCTCTTTCCTTCATCAAGCAAATTACAACCCGTTTGCTGCGACAAGTGCTCGGCTCATCACAATAACGGGGGTCAGGTCGCGAAAGAAGAATTCAGATTAACGGGGCAGATTTCAGAGTCGGGAATTTCGCGATATGTTCCTACGTGATGGCCAGATGTGAGATGCCCGAATGGATATCCTGTGTTTTAGCTTCAGCACCCTCGAGCTTGATTTGCAGGCGCAGTTCATTCATTGAGTCGGCATTGCGCAGCGCATCTTCATAACTGATTTTTCCGGCTTCATAGAGTTCAAACAGTGCCATATCAAAGGTTTGCATGCCCATTTCACGCGAACTTTTCATGATGGTCTTGATTTCATGCACATTGCCTTTAAAAATCAAATCCGAAATTAACGGAGAATTAAGCAGAACTTCGATAGCCGCAACCCTTCCTTTGCTATCTTTAGCCGGGATCAATCGTTGTGCCACCAATGAGCGCAAATTCAGCGATAAATCCATCAATAACTGTGCTCTGCGTTCTTCCGGGAAAAAATTGATGATGCGATCAAGTGCCTGGTTGGCGCTGTTGGCGTGTAATGTTCCCATGCAAAGATGACCGGTTTCGGCAAACGCAATCGCGTGTTCCATCGTTTCGCGGTCACGGATTTCGCCGATCAATATGACATCGGGGGCTTGCCGCAGCGTGTTTTTCAGTGCGGCTTCCCATGATTCGGTATCGACTCCTACTTCGCGTTGGGTGATGACGCAGTTAATGTGTTCGTGAACATACTCCACCGGATCTTCGATGGTGATGATGTGGCCATAGCTATTTTTGTTGCGATGTCCAATCAATGCTGCCATGGATGTCGATTTTCCAGAACCGGTTCCGCCGACAAAAATTACCAGACCCCGTTTGCTCATCACAACTTCCTTAAGCACTTGCGGTAGAGCTAAATCATCAAATTCAGGGATTTTGGTGGTGATAGTACGTAATACCATGCCAACGCGTTGTTGTTGAACAAATGCGTTGACACGAAAGCGTCCGATTCCGGCTGGGCTAATCGCAAAGTTACATTCTTGCGAGGCTTCAAATTCCCCGGCCTGCTTTTCATTCATAATTGCTTTGGCCAACATTTCGGTATGCTGTACGGTTAAGGATTGTTGAGAAACCGGGGTCATTTTTCCGTCGACTTTGAATGCAGGTGGAAATCCAGCTGTAATGAACAGATCCGAGGCTTTCTTGCCCAGCATTAAGCGCAGTAAATCCGACATAAATTTTGCTGCTTGTTCTTTATCCATTGGTTGCTCCTGAAATATACATTACACTTGATTGCTCGACTAAACCCTAAAATTGTCTTTATTCATTGCTTGTGCCCTGGCTTCTGCGACTGAGACGGCATTGCGTTTTACCAGATCGGTTAGGTTCTGATCCAGTGTTTGCATACCTGCATTCTGACCCGTTTGTATCGCTGAATACATTTGTGCAACTTTGCCTTCACGGATTAAATTTCGAATCGCTGGAGTACCAATCATAATTTCATGTGCAGCTACACGCCCCTTGCCATCCTTGGTTTTTAACAGCGCCTGAGAAATTACTGCGCGCAATGATTCCGATAGCATTGCGCGAATCATTTCTTTTTCTTCCGCCGGAAACACGTCGATTACACGGTCAATAGTTTTGGCCGCCGAGCTGGTATGCAGCGTTCCAAATACCAGGTGACCGGTTTCAGCTGCGGTCATTGCCAATCGTATGGTTTCAAGGTCGCGCAATTCGCCTACTAGAATAATGTCAGGGTCTTCACGCAGAGCGGAGCGCAGCGCATTTGAGAAACTTAAGGTATCTCGACCTATTTCTCGTTGATTTATCAGGCATTTCTTGCTTTCGTGCACAAATTCAATCGGGTCTTCAAGTGTTAGAATATGGCCATACTCATTCTCATTGATGTCATTGACCATTGCAGCGAGAGTAGTCGACTTTCCTGAACCGGTAGGACCTGTTACTAATACAACCCCACGCGGTTGCTTGGCAATTTCAGAAAAAATTTTGGGTGCGCGTAAATCTTCCAAACTGAGTACCTTGGATGGAATCGTTCGCATGACTGCTGCAGCGCCGCGTTGTGTATTGAATGCATTCACTCGGAAACGAGCGAGATTTGGTATCGCAAAAGAGAAATCACATTCCAGATGCTCTTCGTAAAGTTTGCGCTGACCATCATTCATAATGTCATATATCATTGCGTGTACGTCTTTGTGAGGCATTTCCGGCAAATTGATGCGACGGATGTCACCATGCACCCGGATCATCGGAGACATGCCCGCAGATAAATGTAAATCAGAAGCGTTGTTTTTAACCACAAAGGCGAGTAGCTCGACAATATTCATTAGGTGTCCTCTTGTGACGATACAAAATGTAATGGGGGTGTTCTACAACTGATCAGTCTGACAAATTGTTGTGAAAGGCCATCTGCCTTGCTGTTGCAACGTTGAGAGCTAAGCCTATTTTGCCCGCTCTTGCTTTGTGCAGACTTCCTTGAAAACGTATTTCAACTGCCTGTTAATGCGATCAATCAGTAGCCAGCTCGTTTGTTAACGGACAGAGCAAATAAAAAATTGAGGCAAGTTGGCTAATGGCTGTTTTCAACAATATTGCAAGATCAAATATAATTTTTACGTGGATTGATTAACCGCATCCTTGATTCGATTAGCCCACGCTGTGGCTTCCAATTCCAGCTTGATGAATTCATCCATGTTGATAAATCCCATTTCTGACAAAATTGATGACACTGTTTCATATTCACCCTTTTCATGGGCTTCAATTAATTCCAGTTGATGCCCCAAATAACCTCGTCGTGTCAATAGAGCTTCGCCCATATCTTTTTGAATACTTAGCGTACTAACAAGCTCGGACATTTCCATCCCGAGCAAAGTATCCAGTAACGATAGAACGCCTACCATAAAGGCACGATCCTGATGATTTTTATCGTGTGGACGATCCGCAATGGCAATTGCTTCTAACAATCTGCCACGCACTGTGGCTGTCTGCATTAACGCATCCGACGCGCCACCATCCCTTTGCTTAGCGGCATAGAGCAATATCTGGATCCAGCGTTGAAGCTGTTTCCGGCCAATAATCATAATGGCTCGTTTAATCGAGTTAATCGTGCTTGGCAAACCGCCCGCAGCGGAATTTACCATGCGTAACAAGTTATAGCTTAAGCCGGGTTGAAACTTGAGCTCGTTCTCAATTTCAGTTACTTCACCGTCTTTAACTACTAACAGCAATAGTTTCAATAGAGATAGCTTCGAGGGATCAATACGTTTTCCAGTAATAATTTCTGGTTTTGCAAAATAAAAGCCTTGCAGCATTTGAAAGTTCAGCGCGATACAATTTCGGGCGATTTCCTTACTTTCAACTTTCTCCGCCAGTAATAACACCGGCCAGCGCCTTAGATTCTTTATAAGATTGAGTAAGTTATTGTGGTTTAGTGCAGTAATATTAATCTTAACTATATTAATAAGCGGCATGATGCGTTCAAACCGCTGATCTAGCTGAACGACATTCGAAAGCGCCAACTGATAACCTTTTTGTTTTAAGAATAAACAGCGTTGTATGATTTCATCATTAATCTCTACACTTCTCAAAATTTCGAGGACTACATGTTTCTTTGGGAGCATGCAGATTGCATCATTCATCAATAACTTAGCGTCAACTTTAATAAAGCCGCGCCGTTTGCCGATCACATTCTCAATACCTAATTGACCATAGGTATCAATGATGACATTGGCTGAAGCAGCAGAATTATCGGTAACCTCAGCGATGTTATTTTGATTGGTGCGAAATAAAAGCTCAAACGCCACTAAATTTTGTTTGCTATCCAGAATCGGTAGCCTGCCAAGATAAACTTCCATCCTATTTTCCTCTATAACTTCACGTTATCCTGCATGCACCTAGTTATCGTCCAGAATTGAAATGAATTGAGTTTTTGTGTGGCATTACAAGCTTATGTAATAAAAGAAATATATAGCGCAAGGCGCGAGAAAGCACGGGTTGACTGAGAACATATTCTTTCAAGGTGTCAGTTAATGGATGGCATTGAATACTTCAATAACTTGCAATTTAGCTACGGTAATCACCGATTCTACAATTTCTGCTGTTAAGCCGAGATAACTCCATGTTTTAAGAGCGCGATCTGATATGGCTGCTTCGAGGTTTATCGGTTGATTAGTACAAGGTTGGATATAGTTGGCGATACTTATAGCCGCACAAAGTGTGCTGGCATCAGACTGATATTCTTCATTCTTCATGGGGTCAGATTGATATTCGACCATTTTCCATATGTTAAGTGGTAATTTCCATTGCTTTAAAAGTTCGGCACCCAATTGTGCACTGGTGAAACCAAAAATCTTTCGTTCCTCCTGGATTGCAGTATCTTCACCTTGATTCAAGCAATGTAATATTTTTGCAGATTCTTTGGGAAATTGACTAAAAAGAATTAATCGTCCAACATCATGTAACAGTCCAGCGATGAAAAAACGCTCCCGGCTATCAACGCTTGACGTTAATAAGCGCGCGGTTACACCACTCGTAATGCTGTGATTCCAGAACATGTCCATGTTGACCAGATCAGGTGAAATTCCTTTAAAAGTTGTGGTCACTGATGATGCAATCACCAGATTGCGTAATTCTTTATGTCCGATGATCGAGATGGCTTTCATAACGGTTTCAATTTTTCCAGAGAAACCAAAATAAGTACTGTTTGCGAACTTCAATAGTTTTGCTGTTAGTGCGGGGTCACTTAAGATGATACGTTCTAATTCAGTATTTGTTGCTTCCCCTGAGTCAATTAAATCATTAATGCGAAACACAGCATCGGGTAAGGAAAAAATAGACCGAACGTTAGTGACTATTGTGCAAGGATCCATTTGAGTCTCAGAGAATTTGAGCTAACGCTAATTTTAACTTTGTCAAGTACATTCTTTATGGTGGTTGCTTCTGATATCTATGCTGCAGTAACCATTCTTGTTGCTAGCTTGAGTCATTAAGGTGATGATCCAGGCTTGCGAAGCAAAGATTAAACGAAAATTACTCTTATTGCACTGAGGATTAAGCGGAGAAAATTGTCTGATTTCTCAGGAAAGGTATAATTTTATTTGAGAGAATGAATCTAGGATCCTCATTTTGCAGAAATAAGTGCCAGATATTTTGCGTGAAGCTGTTCTTTGCTTTCTACGATAGCGGGGTTGGTTGTAATGCAATCTACCGGGCAGACCTCTATACATTGAGGCTCGCTGTAGTGTCCGACGCATTCTGTACACAGGCTGGAATCAATTTGGTAAATTTCTTCACCTTGCGAAATCGCGCCATTGGGGCACTCGGGTTCGCAAACATCACAGTTGATACATTCATCGGTAATAATTAGTGCCATTTATATTCTCAAGATTATTGGGTTAATTTCTCGCGCAGTTTTTTTGCGACCAGTGGGTGTACAAACGTATCAGCATTTCCGCCAAGCGATGCGATTTCACGCACGATGGTTGCAGAAACAAACATATATTGGTCTGAGGGCGTCATGAATAAAGTTTCCACATCAGGATATAACCCACGATTCATTCCGGCCATTTGGAATTCATATTCGAAATCTGAAGCAGCACGCAACCCGCGCACAATTATTCGTGACCTTTGTTGCTGCAAAAAATTCATCAGTAAGCCAGAAAATGCAATAACTTTGACATTAGAACAATCCGACAGAACCTCCTGTGCCATCTCCACTCTTTCTTCTAAGGTGAAAAAAGGTTTCTTGCCGCTACTTACGGCGACTGCAATAACAACCTGGTCAAATAAACGTGAAGCACGTCTAACTAAATCTTCATGCCCCCGGGTTATTGGATCAAACGTACCGGGATAAATCGCCCTATCCATAATGCGCCAACTCCAGTAGTTGATAACGAACAGTTCCCGCCTTAGCGCTGCGACGTATTTTCCATTGTTGATCCAAATTCCATATGCCTCTGGATTCAGAATAAACCAGTCCACCTTGTTCAAGATGCGATGGCAACAGCGGCATTAATCCGGGTAGTAAATCAAGACGATAGGGTGGATCAAGAAAAATAACATCAAATTTACGTGCATCAGATTTCATAAAATTTAGCGCATTCATTAGGAGCAGTTCAACCTGCATTGCTTGTAATTTCTCTTTGTTTTCTTTCAGTGCTTTATATACTCGTGCATCATTATCAACCATAACTACTTGTGCTGCGCCACGTGACGCAGCCTCGAAACCTAACGCGCCACTACCAGCAAACAGATCGAGGCAATGCAGACCACTTAAGTCCTGCTCTAGCCAATTAAAAACTGTCTCACGTATTCTATCGGAAGTGGGTCTTAAATCAGGATGTTCCGGAAAAGTCAGCAAACGGCTGCGCCATTGACCACCGATGATGCGGATTTTTCCCTGAATTAGCGTCATACAGCAAATTTTTTTACTCAATCGCTCCGGCAATGACGGCTACCATGCCATTGGGCTGGATTCGCCGCTGAAATGCTTGCTGAATTTGCTCGGTAGTTACTGCTTCAACGGCTTCCAGATAATCTGTCAGATAAGTAAGTGGCAATTGATAAAAACCGATTACGGATAGAAAACCTAATATTTTGCTATTACTGTCAATCCGCAGTGGAAAACCACCGATAATATTTTGTTTGGCTGCTACTACTTCTTTTTCCGTTGGGCCATTCAATACAAAATCTTTAAGTATTTTTTGGGTTAAAGCAAATGCTTCCTCGGATTGCTCTTTTTTAGTTTGCAAGCCAATTTGAAACGGCCCTTGCTCTTTATATGGTGCAAAAAAACTGTAAACGCTATAAGCTAAACCACGTCGTTGTCGTACTTCTTCCATCAGGCGTGAAACAAACCCTCCGCCTCCTAGGATATGATTTCCAACCAGCAGGGAAAAATAGTCGGGATCATTCCGGCGCAATCCTGGGTAAGCCAGTTGGATGTGACTTTGTGCGGCGGGGTGGGGTAGCCTTTTTATTTCTGCCTTCGGAAGTATGACTTGCGGAACGTCCTTTGATTGCCCTGTCGAAGGTAAGCTTGCAGTCAATTTTTCTGCAATTGCTGCTGCTTCAAGTCGAGTTACATCACCGATAATTGCTATCACAGCACCTTCTGCCACATAATGGGAGCGATAAAAAGTGAGTAGATCCTCGCGTTGTAATTTATCGAGCGTCTCAATTTCACCCCGCTCATTGAATCCATAGGGATGATTGCCGTATAGCATCTTCATTAATTCGCGTTCGGCGATATAATCCGGTTTAGTGCTTGATTCTCTTATACTTGAAATAATTCTTGCTTTTTCCCTCGACAAGATAGCTTGCGGGAATTCCGGGGATTGAATAATACGGGAAAATACATCCAGCGCTTGTTTGCGCTCTAGTTCACTACTCAAGGTACGTAAAACAATGCCGGCACGATCCCGATCAAAATGACTTCTGGTTTGCGCTCCCACATCGGCTAATGCAGTGGCGATTTGATCTTCAGACAAGCCGCCTGCACCCAGGCTGAGCAGATGCTGCACCAGGTTGGCGCGACCTGATTGACTCGGGATATCCATACTGCTACCTGCCGCAAATTCGACACTCACATCCAGTATCGGTAGATCATGATTCTCCACGAAATATACTTGTGCCCCAGAAGAAGCCTGCCAAAATTGGATTGGTAGCGAAGCTAATGCCCACGGGGAATAAAGGCCAAGCAGTATAAAAAAGAAGAATTGTTTCATGGGCACCAAAACCTCCTGCAGTACGCTCATCAGAGCAAGCATGTTATAAAATTTGCAATTAACCACTATTGCGTAATCCTGCTGTTACACCGTTGATGGTGAGATGGATAGAACGTTTAACTTCTTCACTATCTTCGCCAGATCGGTAGCGACGAAGCAATTCTACTTGTAAGTGATTGAGCGGATCGATATAAGGAATTCTATTGCGGATACTGCGTGCTAATGTCGGATTATCTTGCAGTAACTCGACATTACCAGTGATCGCAAATAGCCACTTTTCACTTCTCACGCGCTCTTCTCGGATGCGTTCAAAAATCTGCTTACGCAGTACAACATCGTCTACCAATTCAGCGTAGCGTGAGGCAATACCCATGTCTGTCTTAGCCAGTACCATATCCATATTCGACAACAGCGTTTGCATAAAGGGCCATTTTTGGTACATTTCTTGCAATAAAGCGAGCCCTTGGTCATTTTGATCTTGTTGGCTCACAAATGTTTCCACTGCGTGGCCGAAACCATACCAGCCTGGCAGCATCATCCGACTCTGACTCCAGCTGAATACCCATGGAATCGCACGTAAATCTTCAATGTCATCGGAATTTCTGCGCGAGGGTGGTCGACTGCCTATGTGCAAACCTGCCATTTCCCGAATAGGTGTTGATTCCAGAAAAAATTGCTTGAATCCCGGAGTTCCGAACACTAAATCTTGATAAGCTGCAAAAGAAATCTCTGCGAGTTTACTCATCGCGGGATAATACCGATCTGCATTTTTGCCGATCGAGTCATGGCCTAGTAAAGTTGCTTCCATTGTCGCGGCCACTAAAGTTTCAAGGTTGCGACGCCCAATCTCAGGTTCTGCATATTTGCTGCTGATGACTTCACCCTGTTCGGTTACACGTATCTGACCATTCACACTACCGGGAGGCTGTGCCAAGATGCTCTGATAACTCGGCCCACCGCCACGCCCCACAGTGCCGCCACGACCATGGAATAGACGTAATCCAATCTGATGTTTAGCAAAGACCTTGGTCAGTGCAATTTCTGCCTTGTAAATCTCCCAATTCGAAGCGATAAATCCACCATCTTTATTGCTATCGGAATACCCCAACATGACTTCCTGTACACTGCCTACTGAACTTAACAGCTTGCGATAATAGGGTAGTGAAAATAATTGATCCATAATTTCACCGCAACTTTGCAAATCAGAAATTGTTTCAAACAATGGGATAATATTGAGATGCAACTGGGGGGATTCTCCAGTTTGCAGCAAATCGACTTGACGTAACAAGTATGCTACTTCCAGTATATTGATTACCCCAGTGGTCATGGAGATAATATAATTCGGCATTGCTGCGCGTCCGAAACGCCGATGAATCTCAGCCGCGCACTGCAAGATGTGTAATTCGGATTGCGTCGTTTCCGAAAACTCCGAGGGAATAGTCAATAATGGATGTAATCGGTTGATTTCCAACAATAACCAATCGATTCGTTCTTTCTCACTCAGTTGCAAATAATCCTTGTGACCGGTGTAGTATTCAAATAATTCGTTTACTACTCCTTCATGGATTTTGCTGTGCTGCCGCATATCCAGAGGCGCAAGATGAAAACCGAATACATCTGCGGCTCGCCGCAAATTACGTAATTCGCCACGAGCTACCCAAGAAGATTTATGCCGTTCCAGGGATTGAATGATTGTCTCGAGATCGTGCATAAATTCAGCACTATCGACGTAAGGCTCTTTGGTTTCTTCCGTGCTTAGCTGCAAAACTTGATGCCCAAATTTTTTTGCAGTGGCGACCAAACGAGCGCCTATGCTCAGAAAAATGCGCCGATAAGGTTCATCAGACCGGTTAGGGATATCCGGGGCGGTGGCAAGTAAATTTTTAACTTCGTCACTGATCTCTACCAAGCGTTCGGTCAAGCTCATGGAGCGACCGATTTTTTGCGCGGCATCAATATAATATTCCAGTGCCACCGCTGATTGACGTTCCACAGCGCGCAACATGACCTCGTGTGTGACAAAAGGATTGCCATCGCGATCGCCGCCAATCCAGCTTCCAATTCGCAGAAACGAAGTCACCAATGGAATGTCGTTGACCAGCCGACGCTCGAGCAAATCTTCCATTTTTGCGTAGATATATGGGATTTCACTTAAGAATGTATAACTGTAATACGCTAAACCATTTTCAATCTCATCATAGACGGACAAACGAGTCGGGCGCAACATGCGTGTTTGCCACAAAATTTGAACTGTAGCGCGCTGATTTTCTTCATTATGACGTAACTCATTCGGAGTTAACTCAGTCCATGCTCGTTCTCTTAGTAAGCGCTCAATGGCTAATTGACAATCTAATATGCTTCTGCGCTGTACTTCGGTTGGGTGTGCGGTCAGGACTGGAGAAACAATCGCTTTCTTGAAAAAATCAGCAAGGACTGTTCGTGCATTACTACTGCTTTCCAATACACGCTCTAGCGCTAATGTCACACTCCCCGCCTGTGGCGTTGAACCGGCGCGTAGGTGAGCCCGCCGCCGCCGGTTATGATGCACATCCTCTGCAATATTGGAGAGCAGTGAGAAATAACTAAAGGCTCGAACAACTGGCAATGAGTCTCTATCGCTTAATTGCTTGAGTATCGCTTCCAATTCATGCCTTGCAGTGGGATCCTGCTCGCGATGAAAACGAATTGCTATTTGGCGTATATTTTCCACTAATTCGAAGGCGTTATCTCCTTCTTGCTCACGTACCGTATCGCCCAAAATGCGTCCAAGAAACCGAATGTCCTCGCGCAATGGTAAGTCTTTATCATTTGCTAACTTATTAACTTCTTCATAGTTCTCTGAATCAACATCATTCATTACGTTCTACATCCGCTATAAAAAATGAAACCAGCGACCATTCGCGATACGCCAAGTCAGGGCTGGCCATGCTAAAATGATCGCCAGTAAGAATTTTTTGTAATTTTTTCATTTAATTATTAATGCCTAATTCATTTTTATTTCCCAAGAAAATTGTCATTGCTTCACGAGAAAGCTTGCTTGCTATGTGGCAAGCCAAGTTCATTCAAAAATGCTTAAGTGAATTATACCCGCAAACTGAAATCAGCATACTTGGTATGACAACACGCGGTGATCAGATACTGGATCAATCATTATCTAAAATTGGCGGAAAAGGCTTATTTATTAAGGAACTTGAACAAGCTCTGGAAGATGGTCGCGCTGATATCGCAGTGCATTCCATGAAAGACATGCCTATGAATGTTCCGGCAGGATTCAAGCTAGCTGCGATAACTAAGCGAGAAGATCCGCGCGATGCGTTTGTTTCCAATCACTATGCGAGTTTGGATGTGTTACCTGCGGGTAGTGTCGTTGGCACGTCAAGCTTGCGACGTGAAAGCCAATTGCGTGCACATTTTCCGCAACTTCAAGTGCAACCATTGCGAGGCAATGTTCAAACCCGGTTACGCAAACTCGATGAAGATCAGTATGCAGCGATTATTCTGGCTGCCGCCGGTTTAAAACGGCTTGAACTTTCTAATCGCATTACAGCATTACTCAATCCTGAACAAAGCTTGCCTGCGGTTGGACAAGGTGCTTTGGGGATCGAATGCAGAGCGGATCGTCTAGATTTGGTTAAGCTTATGCAGCCATTACACCACCAGGAAACTGCTTATTGTGTCGAAGCTGAGCGTTCGGTGAGTCGTGTATTGGGAGGCAGCTGTCAGGTGCCATTAGGAGCTTTTGCTGAAATTAACAATAACAAACTTCAACTTCGTGGATTTGTTGCGCAACCTGATGGTAAACGTATCGTGAGCGGAGCATTAGATGGCGAGCCGGAAACGGGTGTTGCAATGGGGCAGCAATTGGCGCAAAAGCTAATTAAGCAAGGTGCAGATAAAATTCTGGCTGCTTTGGTGTCTGCCGAAGGCTGGAATTGACTGCCATTAAACAATTAGCTGGGATTAATATACTGGTCACTCGTCCAATACATCAAGCTACTCTTCTTGCAGAAGGTATTCATGCTAGCGGTGGCAATCCGATTCTGCTTCCAGTATTGGAAATCGCTGATGTCGCGAATATTACCCCACTGATCGATCTAATCAAACGCTTGGATGAGTTTGATTGGGCGGTATTTGTCAGTCCTAATGCTGTTACCAAAAGTATGGATTTAATTGCCAAGCAGCGCGTGTTCCCTTCCCACTTAAAAATAGCTGCTGTAGGGAAAAGCACTGCGGATACATTAAGAAAGTATGGCGTCAACGAGGTTCTTATCCCAATCGAACGCTTTGATAGTGAGGAGCTACTTAAATCGAGGGAATTACAGAATATGGGCGGCAAACGTGTTGTAATTTTTCGTGGTAATGGCGGGCGGACGCTATTGGGTGACACACTTGTACAACGCGGTGCGTATATCGAATATGCCGAATGCTATCTACGCAGAAAACCAGATATTGATAGCGCACCTTTGCTTGCCGCCTGGTCACAAGGGGAAATACACGGAGTAATCATTACGAGCAGTGAGGGATTGCATAATTTATTTGACATAATAGGCAGGCTTGGCCAACAATTACTCAAAGTGACTCCGGTTTTTACAGCCCATGAGCGCATAGCTCAAGTGGCCAAAGAATTAGGGTTGGAAAAAATCGTAAAAGTAGCATGCGCTGGAGATGAAGGTTTACTGAAAGGTTTACATATATACTTTCAGACAATGGAAAGATAGCTTCTGTTTTGAATGAAATATAAGGAAAGGGGCCCAGAATATAAAGTATAAATAGTCGCGCATCAATTGTACTCACCGGGTGGTGGGTGTGTATTTGTAATCCGTGATATAAATTAATAATGATCGACTCTAATGCAATGGGGAGAATATATGAAACTGATAGTCTGGCTAATAGCACTATTCACTGCTGCTGTAGCTGTTACACTTGCTGCTAAAAACATCACTGGGCAAGCTTCACTGGTGATGCCGCCCTATCAATTAGAGCTACCGCTCGATCAGTTTATTATTGTTGTGATCGTGGCTTTTATAGTTTTCTATTTGCTAGTACGATTCATCCTGGGGGTATTTGGATTCAGCAAAAGGCACCGCCACAAAAAAACAGATGAGATGCTGCTATCCGGACTAAAAGCCTACTTTGAAGGTGATTTTGTTAAAGCACAAAAAAATACCGCCACTGCATTAAAGTTAGCAAATTCAGAAACTATCAAAACAATTAGCGCTGTCATTGCAGCTCGTTCAGCACACAAACTTGATCAAGATACAGCGCGAGATCAATATTTAAATGATGCTCTTAATCAAGCGCCGAGTGAAAAATCTTTGTGCCTTGCCACCAAAGCTAAGTTCCAGTTAGATGATGGACATTATCAGGATGCACTTAAAACCTTACAGTTATTGTATTCAGAAGGAGGGTTGCAACCTACTGCGGTGTTGCAACTGGAGCTGGAGGCTCAGCAACAGGGTGGAAATTGGGATGCAGTATTGGAGTTAACTGAAGTACTGGCGAAACGTCAATCGGCTAATAAAACACACATAAAGCAGTTAAGACACGATGCGCAAATAGAAAATATTAGAAGCAAAGCAACCGATTTGCAGTCCTTGAATCAGTATTGGTTGCACATATCGCCGATGGAAAAGATGGATAGTAAACTTTGTGCAGCTGCAGTGCGTGCCTACAGTTCTCTAGGAGACTGCGCAGCAGCAAATCGGATTATTGAACAAAATGTTCCGATCACATGGGATAGTAACTTAATTGAACTTTATGCGGAATGCTTGGGCTCTCATGTCAATAGGCAGATTGAGTGCGCAGAAGTTTGGCTGAAATCACGACCTAACAATGCACAATTGTTGTTGACGCTTGGTAAACTCTGCACTCATTGTGAGCTTTGGGGTAAAGCGCAAAATTATTTAGAAGCTAGCTTATCGGTTGAACCAAGTTATAAAGCACATTTTGCATTAGCACAACTAAACGAGAAGCTGGGTAAACATGAATTAGCTATGAATCATTAAATAAAGGACTCGATCTATTCCCCAACGACCTATTAACTTAGCCGTTGGGGAATGTTCCAGTGGGGGCTACAAAGGCAAGAGCAGGTGGAAGTGTGTTGAAAAGCACTTAAATTCGTTTCGTTTTAACCTCATAACTCAGATTCTTGAGTTATTGAGGGATTGCTTGTCGAGGGTGTGAATACATCTGAGAAAAAAGCATTTTTAGGTAGCTTACAATAAAGGGTAAAGTCATGGTACGCTGCTTTTATCATAGCAGGGACGCCGCAGGCGTACACTTGATATTTTTCCAGATTCTCGAAATCCTGCATCACGGCCTCATGAACTAATCCTATTTTTCCTTTCCAGTTATCAGCTGACAGAGGTTCGGATAATACAGGCACAAAGGTGAAGTTTTCATATTTTTGCTGCCAACTGTCAGCTAATTCAGCTAAATATAAATCGGCTTTTGTACGTGCGCCCCAGTAAAGAACCATTTTTCTTTTGCTGCTTCGGTTTTTTTCTTGATATAAAACGTGTTCAAGAATACTTTTTACTGGTGCAAATCCTGTTCCACTCGCTAGAAAAATAATTGCAGTACGTTCGGGTACATCGCGCAGAAAGAACGATCCAAGTGGTCCGATAAATCGAACAATATCTTTAACTCTCATTTGGTTAAAAACATATTCTGTGAATGCACCCCCAGGGTAATTGCGTACATGTAATTGCAGAAACTCATCATTATGAGGCGCGTTTGCCAAAGAAAAGCTCCGACGCTTTCCATCTTTGAGCAAGATGTCGATATATTGACCTGGCAAAAATTGTAGCCGCTGCTTGGCAGGAAGTTTTAATGAAATAACCATGACATCGGGAGCGACAAGATCCAGCTTCTGTACGCGACAAGGCAAGGTCTTTATTTCGATATCTTTAATTGCGTTGATTTCCTGGCATTCGATGATCAAGTCGGTCAATGGAGAAGCGCAGCAGAACAACGCGTTACCAGCTCTTTTTTCTTCTTGAGTCAAGGCTTCTTCATTATGACGACCGTAGTTCACCGATCCCCGTATGATTTTTCCTTTACAAATTCCGCAGGAACCGTTACGACAGCCGTAAGGTAGTGAGAATCCTTCTCGTTGAGCCGCGTCAAGAATGGTTTCTCCCGGCTTTACTGTTAATATATGTCCACTGGACTGAATAAGGATTTGGTACGACATTGAGTAGCAGATAAATAATAATATTATTTGGAAATGGAATAGATTGTATGAAAAAAAAACTGTTAATTATCGGCTGCGGCGATGTTGCTTTGCGGACAGTGCCCCTGTTGAAAACACGTTACCATATCCTCGGTTTATATCGTAACGTAGACCGTGCTGATCTGTTACGCGCAAATGGCATTATTCCAATTTACGGTAATTTAGATTGCCCAAAAAGTCTTAAGAAGCTCGCGGGAATAGCACATTTGGTATTACACTTGGCTCCTCCACCCAATCATGGGAAACGCGACACAAGAACGTTGCATTTATTGTCTGCTCTAACAAAACAAACGAAAATCAATTCGATGATTTTACCACAACGGCTTATCTATATCAGTACCAGCGGGGTTTATGGTAATTGCCATGGGGATTTAATTGATGAAACTCATCCTGTTCATCCTGAAAATGATCGAGCTATACGACGTGTTTTTGCTGAAAGGCAAATACGTAGCTGGGGAAAACGTAATCATATTCCAACGTGTATAGTGCGCGTACCTGGGATCTATGCAGCTAGTAGATTACCTTTGCAACGTCTGCGGAATGGCCATCCCGCATTATTGGACGTGGAAGATAGCTATACCAATCACATACATGCAGATGACCTTGCTCAGATTATTTTTGCTGCTATACGGTTTGCCAAAACAAATAGAATTTATCACGCTTGCGACGATTCTCATCTCAAAATGGGCGAGTATTTTGACTTAGTTGCTGATTATTTTGCTTTACCACATCCTCCTCGTATTACTCGGAATCAAGCTCAAGAACAAATAACACCCAGTATGCTATCTTTTATGAAAGAATCCAGGCGACTTAGAAACGTCAGAATAAAAAAAGAATTACACGTTAGCTTGCTCTATCCGACAGTCCATGAAGGTGTTAAAGCCGCATTGATCACTAATCAGTAAATCAACGCTCAGTCTGGCATTAATCGTCAAATTTTTAGTTTGCGCTAAGTAATAATCAATCAATGCCGTTAAATTCGCACAATTTAAAAACAATTTTCTGATCTTGTTGTCAAGAAAGAACAAAATTAGAATTTTTGTAACTCTGGTTAAGAATACTTAGCTATCAAGAATATATTGAGTTTTAAAGGAACTGATTATGGCAACCATAACCGCAAGCGCTGAGAAAAAAATAAAAGAAATTAATTATTCTTGGGAAGGAAAGGATAAGTCTGGAAAGCAACTAAAAGGTGAAATGCGCGCCGCAGGAACTGTGGTTGTAACTTCCACCCTACGCCGCCAGGGCATCAAGGTTACAAAAATAGAAAAAATGCGATCCAATGGCAGAATTATTGAGAAAGACATAACGTTATTTACGCGTCAACTGGCAACCATGATGAAGTCGGGTGTGCCACTACTACAGGCGTTTGAAATTATAGGGAGAGGCCATAGTAACAGGGCCTTGAGTAAGTTGTTGATGGATATTAAAGCTGATGTTGAAACTGGTAGTAACTTGACGGATGCATTTCGCAAATATCCACTTTATTTCGATGCGTTATATTGTAATCTTGTTGGTGCAGGCGAGGCCGCGGGTATTCTTGATACTATTCTAGATCGCCTGGCTACTTATAAAGAAAAGATTCAAGCTATCAAGGGAAAGATTAAATCAGCTCTTTTTTATCCAATTTCAATTATTGTAGTTGCATTTGTCATTACAGCGATAATAATGATTTTTGTGATCCCGGCTTTTAAAGATTTGTTTGAGGGCTTCGGTGCCGATTTGCCCGCTCCAACACTCTTTGTAATGACGATCTCAGATTTCTTTGTCGCCTATTGGTGGGCAATCTTTGGGATTGTGTGGGGGGGAGTTTATGCTTTCTTTTATGCCTGGAAAAGATCTATTCCTATGCAGCGATTTATTGATCGTGTTGCACTTAAGATTCCTGTTTTCGGAGAAGTAATTCGTAAAGCTACTATTGCACGTTGGTCGCGCACACTTTCAACGATGTTTGCAGCGGGCGTTCCTTTGGTAGAATCATTAGATTCCGTCGCAGGTGCTGCTGGAAATTATATCTATTATGAAGCCACAAAGAATATACAGCTTGAAGTTAGCACGGGTAATAGCTTAATGTCATCTATGGCTAACAGCAATGTATTTCCCAACATGGTTATTCAAATGGTAGCTATTGGTGAAGAAGCAGGGTCGCTGGATTCTATGCTTGGTAAAATAGCCGACTTCTATGAAGCGGAGGTTGACGATGCTGTTGCCGCACTTTCAAGCTTAATGGAGCCTATGATCATGGTTGTTCTTGGAACACTTATTGGTGGCATGGTAGTCGCAATGTATTTGCCTATCTTTAAGATGGGCATGGTTGTTAGTTAGCACTATCTTAGGTATTTCAATTTATACAAAATAACCATGACCTTACTCACCATGCTGCAAGATTCTCCTACTTTTTTTATCTCCTTGATCGCGCTTCTTGGTTTAATGATAGGTAGCTTTCTGAATGTCGTGATTTATCGACTGCCCGAGATGCTTAAAAGAAATTGGCTGCAGCAATGTGCAGAGTTACAGGGTCAAGCAAACAAAACATTGCCAACATTTAATCTTGTTACCCCGCGCTCAGCTTGTATTCATTGCGGACATAAGCTGAGTCTATGGGAAAACATTCCAGTAGTTAGCTATCTATTTTTACGTGGTCGTTGCTCTCAGTGCAACGTGCATATTTCTTCTCGTTACCCTATCGTAGAAGCTTTAACAGCCTTAATGAGCGGCATAGTTGCCTGGCATTTTGGATACGGTTTGACAACGATCGCGGCATTGATTTTTGTATGGGCGCTCATTACCTTGGCGATGATTGATCTCAATACAAAACTATTGCCGGATGATATAACTTTGCCGTTATTATGGCTGGGGTTATTGGTTAATATTAATAATGGCTTTACCGATATTCAATCAGCAGTTATTGGCGCCGCAGTAGGCTATTTTTCCTTGTGGTCAATTTATTGGTGTTTTAAATTGGTAACCGGGAAAGAAGGGATAGGATTTGGTGATTTTAAATTACTATCCGCAATTGGTGCCTGGTTGGGCTGGGGTATGCTACCGCTGGTTATGCTTTTCTCTTCACTGGTTGCTACCACCGTAGGTGTTGGGTTGATCACCGCAGCAAAACTGAATAAGAATATTCCTATTCCATTTGGTCCTTATCTAGTTGGCGGAGCGCTTATCGCATTATTCTGGGGAGAAAAGCTTAATCATGCCTACCTTGGATTATTCTAATTAATGACCTTTATTGTAGGACTAACTGGAGGAATTGGCTGTGGAAAATCAAGTGTTAGTCAATGTTTTGTGGATTTGGGTATTGATGTTATTGATACTGACGTAATTGCTAAGATGCTAACTGAGCCTCACGGTCTGGCAATGAGCTCAATTAAAAACTCTTTTGGAGAAACCATGATAGCTGCAGATGGTTCTCTGGATAGGAAAAAGATGAGGGACCTGATTTTTTCTAATAGTAATTATAGGGTTACATTGGAAAAGATTCTTCATCCACTCATTCTTGCCGAAACTTTGCAGCAAGTCAAAAGAACTCGATCATCCTATATCATAGTCGTCATCCCGCTTTTATTTGAAACGAATGATTACGACAAATTAGTTCAGTGCAGTTTGGTTGTTGATTGTGAAGAGCAACAACAAATATTACGTACGATGGAACGTAGCAAGCTGACTGAACATCAAGTAAAAGCGATCATTGCAACACAGGTATCACGAAAGAATCGCTTACAAAAAGCGGATGATGTGATCGACAACAGTCAAGATCTTCTATATCTGAAAGCACAGGTAGTTCAGCTACACAGGAAATATCTTTCTTTGTCATAATAAACATTATGTTGCAACATAATGAT
Source organism: uncultured Nitrosomonas sp. (assembly GCF_902826915.1). Taxonomy (GTDB): domain Bacteria; phylum Pseudomonadota; class Gammaproteobacteria; order Burkholderiales; family Nitrosomonadaceae; genus Nitrosomonas. The sequence continues at coordinate 8,263 of NZ_CADEGP010000022.1, read as the reverse complement.
CAAGAATTTAACTGGGAAACTTGCTTCTTTTGTGAAATAATCCTTCTCGGGCAAGACCTAATGTTTCTAATCCTTGTTGTGGACGCATAGTTATTGTGATTTGTTATGAGCACCCGCTTAATGAGCGTATACGCACCCTCCTGCGACTTGAAGACCTGTTTAATAGAATTGATTTTTTTTCAACTAAAGAGAGTGCTTCTGAACATCATACTTCGCTCATGGCTTTATTTGAGGTTCTAGAGATCACCAATCGTGCAGATATTAAATCAGATTTATTGCAAGAATTGGAACGGCAAAAACTGATACTCGAAATGCTACGAAAAAATCCAGATGTTTCTGAAGAGGTGCTTGATGGTGTCCTAAATGACATAAAAGTCACTTTCAGGGAAATGCTGGATTCTCCCGGAAAAGTTGGCGAACACCTGCGTGGAAATGAATGGCTGATGGCGATTAAACAGCGAGTTGGAATACCTGGCGGTTGTTGTGTGTTTGACTTGCCATTCTATCATTATTGGCTCAATTTAGATCCTGTGCATCGGCATGAAGATCTTAATGAATGGTTGTCTCCATTTCAACCTATACGCAACGCATTCAAAATTGTCTTGCTACTATTACGAAAGAGTGGAAGAACTCTGAGGGTTGTTGCGAATCAAGGTGTTTTTCAGCATAATGGCTCAGAATACTCGGCGCACATGCTAAGACTTAACATAAGCGATCAGCTCCCCTGTGTACCCGAAATCAGCGCCAACAAATATGCACTAAACATTCGTTTTATTTCGGCACAATCAGTGCAAAAAAATAGAGTTTATGAAGGCGACGTGAGATTTGAAATAACCTTCTGCAATCTTTAGTTCCTGTTAAAAATTTTTGAATTTAAGAGAATAATAGCGCTGGAACTACCATCTGATGCGATACGATTATTAATTTTCTCAACTGATTGTTTTCTTATTGACAAACACTCGTTTAAATTCAGAATAACGAAAGTTTGTTTAAATTTACTGTCAATTCATTACTTCAAGTAGAGGTGCTTCTTGGAAGATATGCCGTTGCACATCATGCTGATTGCATTGGCGATCCTGTTGATTGTGTCAGGTTTTTTCTCGTTATCTGAAACCAGTATGATGGCAATTAACCGCTATCGATTAAGGCATCTAGCCAAGCAAGGCCACCGTGGTGCCCGATTAACGGTAAAATTACTTGAAAAAACAGATCGGCTATTGGGTGTCATATTACTCGGAAACAACTTGCTGAATACTGCTTCTGCTACGCTGGTGGCAGTCATTGTTGCCACACTTTTTGTGCAAGATGAGTTTGCGTTGCTTATGGGAACAATAGCGGTAACCTTTGCCATTCTCGTGTTTAGTGAAATCACTCCGAAAGTGATTGCTGCTGCTTATCCTGAGCGCATCGCCTTAGCAGCAAGTTATGTGCTGACACCCCTGTTGATTATTTGTTACCCCATTGTGTGGTTTGTCAATTTGTTTGTGAGTGGATTATTAATCCTATTTCGGTTGAAGCCCGAGAATGTAGAACTTGAGCAAAAAATAAGTACGGAAGAACTTAAGATGCTGGTGTTGGAAGGAGGGCATTTCATACAGCATAAGCACCAAAGCATGCTGTTAAATCTATTTGATCTTGAAGAAATCACGGTTGACGATGTTATTGTTCCACGAAATCAAGTCGAGGCAATTGATCTCAATGCCGATGATGAGTTTATTCACGCACAATTGCTAACTTGTCACCACACCCGTCTGCCAATTTACCGTGAGCGTATGGATAACATAGTTGGTCTTGTGCATGTGCGTAAGGTTTTGAATCAGATGCAAGGAGGAAAAATCACGGCGTCTACATTGGAGAAAGTCATGCGTAAACCTTATTTTATTCCTTCTGGCACCTCATTATTTTCGCAACTGCAGCTATTTCAGGAAAACCAGAAAAGGGTTGGATTGGTCGTTGATGAATATGGGGAGTGGATGGGATTGGTTACACTGGAAGATATTATTGAAGAAATTATTGGTGAATTTACTACTCAAGCACCCACCCAAACCAGCATTTTTTTGAAGCAGGAAGATGGCAGTATCCTTGTCGAAGGAAGAACATTGCTGCGAGAATTAAATCGCAAACTTGATTTTCAATTTCCGCTAGATGGGCCGAAAACTCTAAATGGATTAATTTTAGAATATTTTGAGGATATTCCCGAGGCGGGCACTGGTCTCAATATTGCCGGTTATCCAATGGAAGTTATTCAAACCAAAAATCGAACTGTAAAAACTGTTAAAATTTTTCCCACTTTTGCTGAAGCCGAAACAAAGCAATCTGAGTGATCAGACTGGAAAGATACGTTATTTAGCGTCATTACTACAACAGGATAGACACACTCTGGACAATCCCGGTTGGACGGGAATAATAAAAGCAGTTATTCTGTCGCTCGGCAAACATTTAACTAGTTTGTTGTTTATCAGAGCGCCCATAGCTCAGCTGGATAGAGTACCGCCCTCCGAAGGCGGGGGTCGCACGTTCGAATCGTGTTGGGCGCGCCAAAATCCGTCAAAAACTGCTAACATAAATATTTGCTTCCAAGCGCAAATGTGCTGTTAGTTATTTCACTGCTTAATTTTAATTGGCAATTTTTATTTAAACTAAAACTGGCCTCAAGCTTGGTTTTGATAGGCTATGTGGCATTGAAATTTGGTCATGGAATCAACTGAATACAGGATTACTCTGGTGAGATTAGACTCACTTTTTGAATCTGGTAATCATGGTAATTATTGATCGACCAATCGATCGATTGATGACTTCCTATTTATGTATTGGGTATGGTAAGGTGTAAAAGATGTTCTTTGGCAATTTCTGTGCCCTATAAGATGCTAATTTCTAACCAAATAAGTAATAGCTATTTTTTAGCGAACTCAAAACTGTATTGTCCGAGACAGCTGCATCATGAATTATCTTGCTCTGAAGTGAGCCTCAAGATTTCGCTATGTAATTAAACCAAAAGAGTAGTTGGTATCCATGGCATCTATTAAATCAGAAACGATAATATTGTTCGGAGAAGTTCTGGTAGACATATTCGATGACCGAAAAGTGTTTGGAGGCGCTCCGTTTAATGTTGCACGTCACTTGCAAGCATTTGGGCTGCATCCGGTATTAATATCGCGCATCGGAAGTGACGAACTGGGTTGTGAACTACTTGCTCAGATCAAAGATGCCAATATGGACGATTGTGGCATACAGCGTGATAATTTACATCCGACCGGGCAAGTAATGGTTCACCTGGAAGAACGTGGACATCGCTTTGAAATTTTGCCAGAACAGGCTTATGACTTCATCCATGCAGGTATGGCGGATAGGATTTCTTCGACCATATGCCCGCAATTAATTTACTTTGGTACCTTGGCTCAGCGCAACTCAATATCCGCTCATGCTCTGGTAACATTGCTTAACAGTAACAAGGCGCCACGCCTACTGGATATCAATTTACGTCAACCTTGGTATGACATGCATACCATAAAACATTCTTTAATACATGCAGACTTGGTTAAGATAAATCAGGAGGAACTGGATGTATTGGTGCCACTTTTCCGACTACCTGGCATAAATCGAGTACAAAAAGCAGCCGCGCTGATAAAACATTTTAACTTGGATAGCATGCTGGTCACCTGTGGTGAAGAAGGTGCCTGGCAACTCGGCAAAGATAGTAAAGTGACAAATATAGGTGGATTGGTGTCTCCGCGCGCTGTGGTGGATACAGTCGGTGCTGGGGATGGTTTTGCTTCTGTGTATATACTTGGGTTGTTGCGTGGGTGGCCTATCATGCTTACCTTATCGCGTGCAAATGCTTTTGCCGCTGCTTTGTGCGAAATACGGGGAGCTATTCCTGATTCTTCTGATTTTTATGAGTCGTTTATTGCAGATTGGAAGACATAACGATGGACTCGATCAATAATGAAAATACCTTGTATATTTTGATGATCAGTACGCATGGATTGATCAGAGGAAATAATATGGAGTTGGGGCGTGATGCCGACACGGGTGGGCAAATCACCTATGTGGTGGAGCTGATGCGTGCATTGGCTCGCCATCGCGAGGTCGGACAAGTGGATTTATTGACGCGGTTGATCGAAGATCCCGCGCTGTCGCCAGATTATTCCCAGCCCGTCGAAGAAATCGGTGATGGCGCGCGTATTCTGCGCTTGCCTTTCGGCCCATCGCACTATGTACGCAAGGAATTGCTGTGGCCTCATCTTGATCAGCTGGCGGATCGCAGTCTGCATTTTTTGCGTCAACAAGGCCGATTGCCGGATCTGATTCATACACATTACGCGGATGCCGGATACGTAGGTCAACAGCTATCGCAGCTACTTGGCATACCTCAGGTACACACGGGTCACTCATTAGGACGTCCCAAACTATTACACTTGCTGGCGAGTGGCCGCAAGAAACAAACTATTGAACGTCAATTCAATTTTGAGCGCCGCATCGCGATAGAAGAGGATTTGTTGGTTAACGTTGCGATGGTGATCACTAGCACTCGACAGGAAGTTACTGAGCAGTACGGTATGTATCACAATAACGCAAGTGGCCGTTTTGTGGTGATCCCTCCAGGCACTGATATCGCTCGTTTCTCACCACCGGGACGTAGGAAAATCAACTCTAATGTCGTTCATATGGTGGATAAATTTCTTTCTGATTTTGCCAAGCCGATGATACTTGCAATCTGTCGCCCTGCTATTCATAAAAATCTGAAAGGATTGATCAATGCTTACGGAAGTAATCCAGCATTACAAGAGAAGGCCAATCTAGTCATCGTCGCAGGCAATCGTGACGATATACGCGAACTCGATGAAGCATCACAAAAAGTACTGAAGGAACTGTTGCTGGACATTGATCACTATGACATATGGGGTAAGGTTGCAATACCCAAGCATCACAGCGCCGAAGACATTCCAGAGTTATATCGCCTTGCTGCACGTCGTCGCGGCGTATTTGTCAATCCAGCATTAACCGAACCTTTCGGTTTGACCCTGATTGAAGCAGCCGCTAGCGGCCTACCCTTTGTGGCCACGGAAGATGGTGGACCTCAGGACATTGTGACCAATTGCTGTAACGGGTTACTGGTAAATCCTCTTGATCCAGCCGCTATTGCTTCTGCGCTTGATAGCGTGCTATCGGATAAACAGCAATGGCGATTGTGGGCAAAGAATGGCGTTGCAGGCACACGCCGCCATTATAGTTGGGACGCTCACGTCAGTAAGTATGTGAAAGAGGTGCGCAAGTTACTGCGCCGCGATCGCAAACGTATGCGTCGGCAGATTGCGTTTACCATGCAAGATGGTAAATCGCCCATGCCGTTGGCGCGTAAAGCACTGATCAGCGATATAGACAACACCTTGATAGGCAATAAAAATGGATTGTTGCAACTAGTCGCCTGGTTGAAAAATCATACAGGATCGATAGTGTTTGGTATTGCGACCGGACGCTCTCTGGAAAGCGCGGTAAACGTACTCAAAAATGCGCGGGTTCCAATCCCCAATGTATTAATCACCTCAGTCGGCAGTGAAATTAATTATAGTTATAAGCTTCAACCGGATATTGGCTGGGCGAATCGTATTGCGCACTTGTGGCGGCGGGAGGCGCTGGAGCAAGTATTGTCCGACATTCCTGGGTTGACACTTCAACCTGTCGAGAATCAACGTAAATTTAAGCTGAGTTATAACGTGGCGTCAGAGCAGATGCCATCTTTGCATGATCTTTGCCAGCTACTGCAGGAACATCATTTGCATGCGCGGCTTATATATTCGCATGAGGAATTTCTGGATGTGTTGCCGGTACGTGCTTCCAAAGGGCATGCTATCCGCTATTTGGCTTACAAGTGGGGATTGCCTCTGGAAAATTTTCTGGTCGCGGGTGATTCAGGTAACGATAAGGAAATGTTGCTTGGTGATACGCTGGGTATAGTGGTTGGCAACTATGGCACGGAACTTGAGCGGCTGCGCGGTATGGAACGAATATATTTTGCTCAGGGCCATCAGGCGGATGGCATTCTTGAAGGGCTGGCACACTATGGCTGGCGGTCTACGGATAGCTGATAATTCTAGGTATATAAATCATGTATGAACAGATTTCGCATTCATTGCTTAATGATATTTTGGTTGAGTTGAGGCAAAAATCAAAGCCGCAGAATCTGCAACTCTTTTATACGCGATTAGGTGCAAATTTCTATGCGATTTATTCGCTATTCAATACGCTTTACGGAAATCGGCCTGATTTCAAAGAACAGATGCGGAATCTGGTAGAAACACTTATGCGCCAATATGCTACTAGGCCCAGCCATCTCAAGAAAACAGACTTGGAGCGTGAAAAAGATCACAATTGGTTTTTAAGCCAAAAATGGGTGGGTATGGCACTGTATTGCGATGGATATGCTGACAATTTGCAAGGTATGTTGCCAAGATTAAGTTATTTGCAGGAATTAGGCGTTAACTTGGTACACATTATGCCTATTTGTGATTGCCCTGAAGGCAAGAGTGATGGCGGCTATGCTGTTAGAGATTATCGCAAGATTGATAGTCGATTCGGCACCTTTAAGGATTTTGATAAACTAGTTGATAGCATGAAAAAGCGCGACATGTTATTAGTGCTGGATGTGGTGGTTAATCATACTTCTGATCAGCATGAATGGGCTGAGAAAGCGCGTGAAGGTGATAAAACCTATCAGGATTACTACTTTACCTTTGATGATAGATCAATCCCTGATATCTATGAAGAGTCAATGCCGGAAGTATTCCCGGAAACTGCGCCGGGCAACTTTACTTGGGATGAAAAGATGGGTAAATGGGTGATGACTGTATTTAATCACTATCAGTTGGATTTAAATTATCAGAATCCGGCGGTGCTCATAGAGATGCTCGACATTCTTTTGTTTTGGGCCAATCGTGGCGCCGATATTTTACGGCTTGATGCAGTAGCATTTCTCTGGAAAAAAATAGGTAGTTCTTGCCAGAATGAGCGTGAAGCGCATCTGATTTTGCAGCTAATGAAAGATTGTTGCCAAGTTACTGCCCCAGGCGTGCTGTTTATTGCAGAAGCTATTGTCTCGCCAACGGAGATTATTAAGTATTTTGGCGAAGATGCTATCAATGCGAAAGAGTGCGAGATTGCCTACAATGCTACTTATATGGCGCTGCTATGGGACGCTGTGGCGACAAAAAGAACCATGCTGCTTAATATTGGCATACAGAATATTCCTCAGAAGCTTGAACGAGCAACTTGGCTCAATTACGCACGCAGCCATGATGATATTGGCTTGGGCTTCAGCGATGCGGATATAGCCTTGGCTGGATATGAGCCGTTGTCGCATAGACGCTTTTTAATTGATTATTTTACTGGAAATTTTGAAGGATCTCTGGCAGCCGGGCTTGCTTTTGGAAGAAATTTGGAGACAGGTGATGCACGTATTTCGGGATCACTCGCCTCACTCGCCGGACTTAAGCACGCGCTGGAGAGTAATGACGTTAATGCTACGAATATGGCTATTAAGATTATTCTCCTGTTGCACGGAATGATCCTTTCGTTTGGTGGAATTCCGATGCTTTATTATGGAGATGCCATTGGAACGCTTAATGATGATTCTTATCTTAATGATGAATCAAAGAGCACGGATAATCGTTGGGCACACCGTCCCAAAATGGACTGGAACAGAGCAATGTTAAGAACACAGCCAGGAACAGTCGAATACAACATTTTTTGCGCGGTAAAGAAAATGATTGCTGTGCGCAAGGAAGTACCAGCTTTTGCAGATAGAAATAATCGCGAATTATTGAACGTAGATAATCCCCATCTTTTTGTGTTTTCACGATTCGATCAAATTAATAACAGCCCGCGAGTTCTGGTGGTTGGAAACTTTGATGATGAACCGCAACCCTTAAAGCTATCTCCACTCCAACACATGGGTTTCTTTCAGCACGAGTTAATCAGAGATTTAGTAAGCGGAGAAACCTTGCATGTGACAGATGAGAGCTTAATTTGCCCTGCACGGTCTTTCTATTGGTTGCAAACATAGAGGAAAGTATGCAATCAGATTTTTGCAACTCGCGAGTAGCGGGAAACGATATCCCTCGAGCCTGGTGATTCCAAATTACATTGATTCATTGAGAACCGAGGTTTGCTCTAATCATAATTTAGCTTCAAGTAAAAGTTTCCTGGAGATAATTAGTCGATCCTGAAATAACAGCAAGCAATTGATGTTAGGCACAAATAATCT
>NZ_CADEGP010000021.1 GCF_902826915.1 uncultured Nitrosomonas sp. | reverse complement strand
CTAATTTGCTTGTTGCTTAAACCGATGGACTCCATTTTTGACAGCACACATCAAATTTGACGGACATTCTTTTCATGGAGTCGAGAGAGTCTCGACCTGTGAAAGCGGATTGTAGTTTATCGCGATTTGATTTTTCTCATTCAGTTTTCTCTCAAAATTGTTTGATGATAAGTATCCCAGCTCAGAATGCCTGCGAGTTGGGTTGTACCATGACTCGATTCAGGTGAATATGGCCAGTTTTGTTTTTCCAGGAGCGCCTGTCGATCAATTCACATTCTAGGCTGGCAAAAAAGCTTTCAGCCATCGCATTGTCGTAAGCATCACCCACACTGCCCATGGAGGGACGCACACCCATTTCCCTGCATCGCTTGCCGAACTCAACACGGGTGTATTGACTGCCCTGATCGCTATGATGAATTACTTTACCCGGTTTACGGGTGATTAACGCCATGTTCAACGCACTGATCACCAGATTTGCTGTCATGGTTTCACCGAAAGACCAGCCCACTACCTTGCGGCTGATACATCGATGACCACGGCCAAGTACAGGAACCCTGCCCAGGCAGGAACGTAAGTCATGTCCGCAACCCATAGTTGATTGATGCTAGCTGCCTTGAAATGACGTTGCACTAAATCCGGTGCAGGGCGGTCACGCTTATTGCGATGAGTCGTGATCACAAAGCCTCGCCTGCGGCTCACCCCTTTAATTCCTGTTTCACGAATCAGCCTGCCCACGTGTTTGACGAAACTCCGGCGGGTAAGCAGGTTTGTAGTTTTGCGTCATATTTCTTCTCCTTTAAACAGGACATCGTGGCCTCTGGTGCAATATTGATGATGTGGAATTTGCTACTTTGGAATGGGTGGACTGGTTCAATAATCATCGATTACTGGAGCCGATTGGAAATATTCCACCAGCAGAATTTGAAATGGAATGTTATCGCCAATTAAAGGAGTCAGCTAATGCAGCCTGTTAAGCCCCCGTTATATTTTTTCTTCCCTATTGCTGATGAATAGCTGACTTGAATTTTTATCTCCTGTTTGCAGAAAAATGTAAACAGGACTAGTAAGAATCATACATTATTCTCATTAATCTGGGGTAGCCTATTGTTTCCTCAAGGTTTATAAAGAAATGTCGTAAGAAATTTCACACAATATTATTCAGGAGTTCAAAAATGCCTCAACCAGTCTCAAGAAAATTATCAGATTGGGTCGATTTCCTCACAAGGGCAGAAATTCCTGTTCTCAAACAAACTGCACGTAATCTTGAAATTCTCACACAAGATGAGCAGAACCTGGATGCACGAAATTATGCAAATGTTGTGAAAAATGACCCATTGATGACAGTAAAGCTCATGCGCTATATGCAAGAGCATAAGCACCGTTCCCAAGAGCACGATGTAATGGAAGCTGAGCAAATTGTAATGATGCTCGGACTTGAAACGATGCTTAAGAAAATTCCTGCTAAACCATTGGCCGAAGAAGTTCTTGGGCGCAATAATATGCATGCACTCATTTTTTTGTTGAAAACCACTCATCGTTCCAATATGGCTGCATCTTATGCTTATGACTGGGCAATTCGTTTGCATGATTTGCATTTTGCTGATATTCGTTTGGCTGCCCTGTTGCACGATATCGCAGAAATGTTGATGTGGTGCTTTGCACCCGCTGAAATGCTAAAGATCAAGCAACTACAAAAACAGAATAAAGCATTAAGGAGTGCAATAGTACAAGAAAAAATTTTGGGATTTACTTTAAATCAATTGCAACATGAGCTTGCTGTCAGATGGAAATTGCCTGAGCTATTAATTACACTGATGGATGATGAGCATGCAAAATTACAGCGAGTTCGCAATGTCATACTTGCAGTAAATCTGGCCAGGCACTCCGCTAATGGCTGGGACGATGCTGCATTGCCGGACGATTATGAAGATATTTCCAAGCTCTTGCACCTGCAAGCGTGTGATGTCATGACCATCATCGGCGTTAACAAGCAATACGAAAGTACCAGCCTTGCCTGAGAAATAAACTATCAATTACGAAAACAGGCGCGCCAATTCAATGCCTGGATCTTCCGCGCGCATGAAAGCTTCCCCGACGAGAAAACCATTAACTTGGTGACTGCGCATGCGCGCAACATCTGCTGGCGTATGAATTCCACTTTCGGTGACGACAATTTTTTGGGATGGGATTGAGGGGAGCAATTCCAAGGTTGTATCGAGTGATGTTTCAAAAGTATGCAGGTTACGATTATTGATTCCAATTAATGGCGTTGATAGCTGTAGAGCCATTTCTAGTTCAGCAGCATCGTGGATTTCTACCAGAACAGCCATTCCCAGTGAGCCAGCCAGCTGCTCAAGCTTTAACATGCGCTCTAGAGGTTCATTTTTTGAGCTTCCCGACTGATTGCCGCATTCCAGTAGGAAAGCGCTTACAATCAACAAAATACAATCCGCATTCATCGCGCGTGCTTCGGCAATCTGATAATCTTCCAGAATGAAATCTTTGCGTAAGACTGGAAGTGAGCAGGCGCTTCTTGCAGCTTGTAAATATTGGGGGCTGCCCATAAAAAATTGTTGATCGGTCAATACGGAAAGACAGGTCGCGCCATGCTGAGCATAGGTTTGAGCTATCTCGGCAGGGATGAATTCAAATGATTGTGCATTCTCCGAGGTACGTCCACGCAAAACGCCCTTACTGGGGCTGGCCTGTTTAATTTCAGCAATAACCGCCGATTTCCCGGCGGCGATTTTATTTTGAATGGCGGCGACAAAATCTCGTGGCGATGCTGCGGATTGTGCTTCTTGAAGTAAGATGGGATAAGGTTTTAATGCCTTGGCAGATTCTACTTCCTGCTTTTTGACGGTAAGTATTTTATTTAGAATATCAGGCATGTTTTTAATTCGTATTTCTATTAGTAAATTCCACTAGGTCATGAAGTTTTTTCAATGCACCGCCACTTTCGATGGCTCTCTGTGCCGCTCTGATTCCCAATCCCAGTGTGTCAGTGGCTCCAGCAGCATATATCGCGGCACCGGCGTTCATTACAACGATATCCCGTGCAGGTCCGGGAGTGTTTTTCAGGGCCGAGAGTAGCATTAATTTTGCATCTTCATTGCTGCTAACCTGGATAGTCTCGATGCCAGAGGATTTAAGGCTGAAATCTTCCGGTTTGACGCTATAAACGGTTATTTGGTCATTTTTTAATTCACCGATAATCGTTTCACCGGTGATCGTGATTTCATCCAATCCATCCTTGCCATGCACAATCAGTACGTGTCGACTGCCCAAACGTTGCAGCACATGGGGTAGGGTTTCCACCAGATCTTCACTGAAAACACCCAATACTTGCCTTTTAGCACTGGCGGGGTTCGTTAATGGTCCCAGAATATTAAATAAAGTTTTGATGCCTAATTCGCGTCGTACCGGAGCAGCATATTTCATGGCGGAATGATAATTGGGGGCGAACATAAAACCGACGCCAATCTCACTCAAACTTTGGGCGACTTGCTGGGGTGTTTGGTTGAGATTGACGTCCAGTGCTTCCAGTACATCAGCACTGCCGGATTTGCTGGAAACGGATCTGCCGCCATGCTTGGCGACTCGAGCGCCTGCGGCAGCAGCTACAAAGGCCGATGCTGTTGAGATATTAAAGGTGTGCAGGGAATCTCCGCCGGTGCCGCAAGTGTCGACTAAATGAGCATCATTGAGAACATTGACTTTGGTCGCAAATTCGCGCATGACTTGTGCTGCGGCAGCTATTTCTCCGATAGTTTCTTTTTTTACCCGAAGACCGGTAATGATTGCGGCGATGAGCATCGGTGAAATTTCACCTTGCATGATTTGCCGCATTAGAACGATCATATCATCATGCAATATTTCCTGCTGCGCGATGATCCGTTGTAGCGCTTCTTGTGGATTCATGAGATTGCCTTTATTCAGTTCGATCGATTAACGATTAAGGAAATTCTCGAGCATTTGATGTCCATGCTCACTCAAAATAGATTCAGGGTGAAACTGGATGCCCTCAATAGCGAGGGTTTTATGGCGTACGCCCATAATTTCATCGTCTTGAGTCCATGCCGTAATCTCTAGACAATCGGGTAGGGTTGAGCGCTCAACGACAAGAGAGTGGTAGCGAGTGGCAATAAACGGGTTAGGTAAGCCTCGAAAGACACCGATGTCATGATGATAAATCGGAGATGTCTTGCCATGCATCAATTGTTTTGCATGAATAACCCGCCCGCCGAATGCTTGCCCGATGCTCTGATGCCCAAGACAGACGCCTAGAACGGGGATGCTCTGGCTGAATTGATGAATGACAGATAACGATACGCCTGCTTCATTCGGAGTGCAGGGGCCTGGAGAAATCACAATTCGCTCGGGGTTTAATTGCGAAATTTTATCCAGAGTAATTTCATCATTTCGGTATACAACAACCTTTTCTCCCAATTCAGAAAAATACTGCACCAAGTTATAGGTAAAAGAATCGTAATTATCAATCATTAGTAACATGATTTTTGTGTGCGTTGTTTGTAATGGTTATTTCTGAAGTTTCTGAAAAAATATAAAATCTAATGTCGAGACCCTTGGGTCAAGCGGATAAATTTTACCAGTTCGCTTGGTATGCGAATAATATTATTGCAGTTATTTGAACTCTATTTGATATTGCCTTATTAATTCAGTAAAATAGTGTGTTCTTCAACCTTGTCTCACCATCGTGATTGATGGGAGACTTATAACCCAAAAGGAATTTATGCGACATTACGAAATAGTCTTTATTGTTCACCCTGATCAAAGTGAACAAGTGCCTGCAATGATCGAACGCTATCGTGGCATTGTGACTTCCAAGAACGGCACAGTTCATCGAGTGGAAGATTGGGGGCGTCGCCAACTTGCTTATCTGATTCAGAAAGTTCATAAAGCGCATTATGTATTGATGAATATTGAATGTAACCAGGAAATTCTGGATGACCTGGATCATGCTTTCAAATTCAGTGATGCGATTCTACGCCATTTAACCATTAAAACTAAGGGTCCTGTCACTGAACCATCACCCATGATGCGTCAGGTAGAGAGAGCCGGTCCTGCAAGCTCGTCGGGTTCAGAGGAGACCACGGATGAATCGAATTCTGATGAGGTTTCAGAAGAGCCCGGTGTTGCTGCTACTGTATAGTCTGTCAGCAATTGGAATGTAATCAGACAACTATTTGCGGGAAAATCGTCAAATTAGGCATTTTACGCTACACCCCTGCTGGCACTGCCGTGACTGAATTTACGGTAAGTCATGGGTCTCAACAAAAAGAAGCCGGTGTTGTGAGGCAAATAGTCTTTGATATTCCTGTGGTCGTGATGGGGGAGCCGGCCTTGGCTGTTGCAGAATTCAAGATTAACAGCAAAGTTAAGCTCACCGGATTTCTCAATAGAAAGAGTCATATGAATCAACAGTTGGTGTTGCACTCAGATCAAATTGAACTCATTTAATTATAAATAGGAATAAATATGGCACGTTTTACGAGTAGGCGTAAAGACAGTAAGGATAAAGAAAGAGATAAAAAAGCCAATCGCCCTTTATTTAAGCGCAAAAAGTTTTGTCGCTTCACCGCGGAAGGCATCAAACAGGTAGATTATAAGGATATTGAAATTTTAAAGGATTTCATTAATGAGAACGGCAAGGTAATTCCAGCGCGGATTACCGGCACGACTTCTTTTTATCAGCGCCAGCTGGGTACAGCAATAGAAAGAGCACGTTTTCTGGCACTATTACCTTACACGGATCGTCACTAGGGAGAAATGATATGCAAATCATTTTGATGGAAAAAATAAGTAATTTGGGTCAGTTAGGTGACGTGGTTAATGTTAAAAGCGGTTTTGCTAGAAATTATCTGATCCCGCAAGGTAAAGCAAAACGTGCGACTGAACAGGCTATTGCAGAATTTGAATCCAAGCGGGTAGAACTGGAAAAGAAACAAGCTGCAATTTTAACGGCAGCCCAGGCTGTCGCGGCAAAGCTTGAGGGTTTGCTGGTGCAAATTTCTCAGAAAGCTGGCAGTGATGGGAAATTATTTGGTTCTGTCACCAATGTAAATATTGTCGAGGCACTTGCCGGGCTGGGCTTTTCAGTTGAACGGACGATGATTCATATGCCGAATGGTCAATTAAAGCAAGTGGGTGACTATCCACTAACGGTCTCGCTGCATAGCGATGTGACAGCGACTATTACTGTCTCGGTACTGGGTGATTCCGTACTCTGATAAATTAAATTTTATTGGTTTATTTGAAAGAAGGACTATTCGTAGTCCTTTTTTCATTTGTGATTCAGCAAGTGGTAGAATCAAACATCCTTCAACTGAGTTTTCGATACCTATGGCGCAATCACCGATCAGTCTCCATCAGGATCAGCTTATAGATCCCTATAAAACACCCCCTCATTCGATTGAGAGCGAGCAATCGGTACTCGGAGGGCTGATGCTGGACAATAACGCGTGGGAGAAAGTCGCCGATGTCATTACCGATGGCGATTTTTACCGGCAGGATCACCAACTGATCTATCACCATATTTGTAAACTGATTGAACAGAACAAACCGGCCGACGTCATTACCGTGGCAGAATCTCTGGAAACATCAGCAGAGCTGCAGACTATCGGTGGGCTTGCGTATATTGGCGCCATGGTGCAGAACACGCCTTCGGCGGCGAATATTAAACGCTACGCGGAAATTGTTCGTGAACGCTCAATCATGCGTAATTTAGCGCAAGTGGGTGTGCACATCACAGATTCCGCTTATAACCCAGTGGGGCGTTCCGCTGCAGATTTATTAGATGAAGCGGAAGCGAGAGTATTTGAGATTGCTGAAGAAGGTGCCCGTGGTAAAGAAGGCTTCACGGGCATTCAACCACTTTTGCGGCAAGTGGTCGAGCGGATAGAATTGCTATACAGCCAGGATAATCCGAGCAATGTAACCGGGATTGCATCGGGTTTTCACGATCTTGATCAAAAGACATCCGGATTCCAGCCGGGTGACCTGATTATAGTTGCAGGGCGCCCATCCATGGGGAAAACCGCTTTTTCGTTGAATATTGCAGAGCATGTGGCACTGGAATTAAACAAACCCGTTGCGGTGTTCAGTATGGAGATGGGAGGCGCGCAGTTGGCCATGCGGATGCTGGGGTCCGTGGGGAAACTGGATCAGCATAAGGTGCGTACCGGTCGTCTAGACGATGAAGATTGGCCAAAATTGACGCACGCCTTAGGCAAACTGAATGAGGCGCCCATTTTTATTGATGAAACGGCGGCGTTAAATGCGCTTGAGCTCAGAGCGCGTTCCAGACGGTTATATCGCCAGTATGGTGAACTGGGTTTGATTGTGGTTGATTATTTGCAACTCATGTCCTCCAGTAGCCAGGGGGAGAATCGTGCCACAGAAATCTCAGAAATATCACGTGCGTTGAAAGGGTTGGCGAAAGAATTGAAGGTGCCAGTGATTGCGCTATCGCAGCTCAATCGCAGTCTTGAGCAACGACCCAACAAACGTCCGGTTATGTCGGATTTGCGTGAATCTGGTGCGATTGAACAAGACGCCGATGTGATTCTGTTTATTTACCGCGATGAAGTGTATAACCCTGATTCGCCAGATAAAGGGATTGCCGAAATCATTATTGGCAAGCAGCGTAATGGTCCGATCGGAAAAGTTGATCTAACGTTCCTGGGCGAATACACACGCTTTGAAAGCCATGCTAGACCGGAATATTATTAATCGAATCTTATTATCCGATGACTGTTTTCTTGAAAATCTGCATTTAACTTCCAGAGCGTTGCACAGATAACGGAATTGTGTGCTTTATATTGAAAAGGCGTGTTTCAGGATAGAGAGATGATCGGTGAA
Source organism: uncultured Nitrosomonas sp. (assembly GCF_902826915.1). Lineage (GTDB taxonomy): Bacteria > Pseudomonadota > Gammaproteobacteria > Burkholderiales > Nitrosomonadaceae > Nitrosomonas. Next base: position 31,556 of record NZ_CADEGP010000021.1, on the reverse strand, counting down.
GTATAAGAAAAAGCAATCAAGGTATCAGTGGTCATTCTTGCAACGATTGTTGTGCCTGTCCGTCATGATCCTCTCGGCCGGGTGTGTATCGCCGATGGCGTTGAATCGTGCTGTGATTGCCTATGATGAAGCGGTTACCGACTCCATATCACAGCAGCTACTGGTAAACATTGTCCGCGCGCATTACCGTCAACCGGTGCATTTTACCGGTGTATCCAATATTGCCGCGACTTTTACTTTTTCCGCCAATGCGGGTGCCATGCCGGCATTAGGAGGACTTGCAGGCACAACGCTGATGCCAATTTTTGGTGGCAGCTTAGCCGAGAGCCCAACGATTAGCATTGTCCCAATCGAAGGAGAGGAGTTTACTCAACGTTTACTCACGCCATTTCCGCAAAGCAAGTTAACATTGTTGCTGCGCCAGCACTTTGATGTCGACATGTTGCTACGCATGATGGCGCAGGAGGTGCGCCTGATGAACCCCGAGCAACAGAGTGTTTATCGCAACAACCCGTCGGATAAAGCCAGTTATGAAATGTTTCGCCGCGTGGTGCTGCATTTCTCAGCAATCCAGGATCATAACCAATTGTATGCCGAACCGTTGCTGTTGAATCATATCTGGAAGATTCCATCCAGTTCGATTGTGCCCGATAGCTTTCAGTCGCTGCAAAAGGAATTTACCGTGCACTATCATGCTGAGGATGATACCTTTACTTTGCGTAAACAAATCCCAGGGCCAATTCTAATTACCAACTATGATCCCGATAGGCTTTCCGAAGAAGAGCGCGAAGCACTGAACGAGCATGCTAGAGACTGGGATGTCAGCGATATCGCGTTTGATATCCGTGCTGGCCATTATGGCGGCGAGTGGCCGATGAGTGGTGTGTTCCGGCTGAGGAGCTTTCACTCGATTCTTGGTTTTCTCGGCAAATCACTTGGCTATGAGAAGGGATATCATGTCGAGAAAGATGCTAGAACGCCGCCCATCCTTCACAACGAGAATCCTGATCAAACCATGGAATTTATGGCCTCAAATTCGCTTCCTTCCGGTGTCGATTTTTCTATCCGTTGGAATGACCGGTACTATGCGGTCAATACGGTAGGATCGCATGCACGCTGGAATCGAGATGCTTTTCAGCTCTTGTTTCTGTTGTTCCAAATGACTGTCACAGACCTGCCGCGCATCGGGGTGCCGAGTATTACGATTGCTAAGTAGTTAAGAAGTTTTGAAAAAATTACTTGAAAGTAGATACGATATTAAAACTTAAAGTAGTTAATTCAGGGCATACTTTGCGAAAGGATTAGGATGCTGGCACGTACAGGTCAAGGAGTTCGATTTCATGGATCAAATGCTTCAGACGATAGAATCTCCTAATGATCCGGTAGGTGTCATAGAGGAAATTCATGGACCCGTTGTTGATGTGGTTTGTGAATTTTTGCCACCATTGCATCAAGCCTTATTCTGTATTGTTGATCACCAGAATTATGTTTTCGAAGTTCACCGCCATCTTGATGCAAGCCATGTGCGTGCAATCGCCTTGCATTCAACAGCGGGTCTTCGCCGCGGCTTAAAAGTGTTTGATAGTGGCGGGCCTTTGCGTATCCCGGTTACACCCGGCTGCCTAAGCCGTGTGCTGGATATGTTTGGCGTACCGCTTGATGGCGAATTACCTCTGCAGACATCGGAAATGCGCAATATCATTGCCTCTCCCGCTTTGCTGGCTGATACGGTGCCTTCTGAGGGTATCTTGGAGTCCGGTATTAAGGTGATAGATTTGCTTTGCCCTTTTGTTAAAGGTGGTAAGACAGGGCTATTCGGTGGCGCTGGTGTTGGGAAAACCGTTCTGATTATGGAATTTATGCATGCTATTGTCAGCCTGCATCAGGGTGTTTCTGTCTTTGCAGGTGTCGGGGAACGTATTCGCGAAGGCCACGAGTTGTGGCATGAAATGCAAGATGCTGGTGTGATGCCGCGCACCCTGATGCTGTTTGGGCAAATGGACGAATCTCCGGGGGTGCGGTTTCGCGTGGGTTTGTCAGCGCTGACGTATGCCGAATATCTTCGCGATACTTTAGGTAAAGAAGTCTTATTGTTGATGGACAATGTATTTCGTTTTGTCCAGGCGGGCAGTGAAATTTCCGGCTTACTTGGACGCATGCCTGCAACCGTAGGTTATCAACCGACCTTGATGAGTGAGGTAGCGGAATTGCAGGAACGAATCATTTCGACCCGTGCAGGTAATATCACCGCGGTGGAGGCAGTGTATGTGCCAGCAGATGATATGACGGATCCCGCCGTGAGTACGATTCTGGCTCATTTAGATACGACGGTTATTTTATCCCGAAGCCAAGCAGCCAAAGGCATATACCCCACAGTTGATCCATTGCAATCATCGAGCAAAATGATGGATCGTGCATTTCTCGGCGATCGTCATTACCAGGTCGCTGAGAATGTGCGTGAACATCTTGCGCGTTACCATGAATTAGAAGATATTATTGCGATGCTGGGTTTAGAAGCATTATCAGAAAAAGACCGGCGGATTGTTATGCGTGCACGTAAGTTACAGCACTATCTGACGCAACCGTTCCATGTGATGGATGCGCATAGCGGTATTCAAGGGGTCTCTGTTAAGTTGGATCAAACACTGACTGATTGTGAATCTTTTCTAAACGGTGATTATGATGCCGTTCCAGAGGAACAATGCTATATGCGCGGATCAATGCAGGGGGAGGAGTGAAAACATTTACCTTGCATCTGCAAAGCGCCACGCAATACAGCCGTGTAGATGAGTTAACCTGTTTTGTGGGGGCGGATATTTCGGGTAGCTTCGGTATTCTTGCCGGACATGCCCGTATGATGACGGCGCTCAATTATGGATTAGCTCGTTATCGCTTACAGAATGGCGATTGGTGCTATCTGGCATTCCCCGGCGGGATTCTTTATTGCCTGGATAACCAACTGTGCATCAGTACGCGCCGTTATCTTTCTGATACCGATTATCAACGTATCAGTGCAGGATTGCTGGAACAATTGTTGGTTGAAGAAACGCAGTTAAAAAGGATCAAAGATAGCTTACGTCAATTGGAGCAGGAGATGTTTCGTCGCTTATGGCAAATGGGACAGAGTGGAGTCAGGAGGTAGTGATCATGGATGACAAGCAATTGCGCAAATCTGTCGAACAACAAATCAAGCGTATGCAACGGGCTGAGAAAGAACGCCCAACATTGCTGGCCCAATCAATATTCATGGGAACATTATCTTTGCTCTTTGTTTTGCCAGTCATCATTGGTGCTTATCTGGGTAATTGGCTGGATGATAAGGCGGAAAGTTATTCAATTCTCTGGACGATTGGATTAATAGTCGTAGGTCTTATAATAGGCATGGTAAATGTCTATTTATATGTGCGGGAACATCACTGATGGATATCCCGACTGTAGTGTTTTATGTTGGTCCTTTCGGTATTACCTCCATTGTGGTGACTACTTGGGGCATTATGATTACATTAGCTATCTGTTGCTGGCTTGGAACTAGACGCCTTGCGCTTGTTCCTGGAAAGTTACAAACCATGCTGGAGGGCCTGGTCTTGGCGATAGAGGATAATATAAATGCTGTTATACCGGATCATACGCAACAGGTGCTGCCGTTTATTGCAACGTTATGGTTATACATTGTGATTGCAAATCTTACCGGACTGATACCGCAGTTACACTCTCCAACCGGAAGTTTTTCTGTAACGGCCGGACTTGCGTTGCTGGTATTTCTATCGGTTCATTGGTTTGGAATACGCAGTGGAGGCGTTCGCAACTATTTAAGGCATTATTTAAGCCCAACTCCACTACTGTTGCCTTTCCATTTGATTAGCGAAGTGACGCGGACCATTGCGCTGGCGGTTCGTCTATTTGGCAATATTATGAGTCTTGAATTGGTCGCATTGCTGGTTCTACTGGTGGCCGGTTTGCTGGTTCCGGTGCCTTTGCTGATGTTACATGTCATTGAGGCTCTAGTACAGGCCTATATATTTGGAATGTTAGCGCTGATTTATGTGGCGGGCGCAATGCAATCACAACAGGAAAGTAAAAAAGGAAACGATATATGAGTGATATGACCTGGTTTACGGTTCTTTCTACCGTAGGCGCGGTATTAGCTGTCGCTATAGGCATGATGTTCCCGGCATTGGCCATGGGTCGTGCAATCAGTCAGGCGCTGGATGCGCTGGCGCGGCAACCGGAAGCTGAGAAATCGATCATGCGCACATTGTTTATTGGATTGGCCATGATTGAATCACTGGCGATTTATGTGCTGGTGATTGTGTTAATAATCCTGTTTCGTAATCCATTGCTGGAATATCTGGTTCATTAAAAAATCATAAGACTTATGAACTTCGATTGGACTACCTTTGTTCTTGAAATAGTTAATTTCCTGATCTTGGTGTGGATCTTGAAACGGTTCTTATATCAGCCGGTACTCGGGGTTATTGCCAGGCGTCGAGCAGATATCGATAAATCGTTGTCTGATGCGCTCCAAATTAGAAATGAGGCGAACGAACTAAAAGCTAGGAACGAACAATATCTGATTGAATGGGAAGCGAAAAAAGAAACCGCCCAAGCACAATTAAACGCAGAATTGGCATCAATACGTGAAAGTAAATTGGCCGAGCTGGAAACAAGAATCAATGAAGAAGCGGAACGTCGCCGCGTTCTGACCGAACGCAATCGACACGAGTTTGAGAGGTTGATGGAAGAAAAGGGCATCGCGCAGGGCGCTGCATTTACCAATAAGCTACTCATGCGATTAGCTTCTACTGAGCTGGAAAGCAGGCTCTTCATAGTTCTCATGGAAGATTTGCAGGGACTGCGCGAGCAAGATAAACATGTGATTGCCATAGCTGCAGAGGAACCTGGGTTGCAGATCAAAATACAAAGTACCTTTCCGCTGGACACCAGCAAACGTGGGGAATTGACGCGCTCATTGCACCAAATGACGGGGAAAACATTGCCGATTGTATTTAACACAAATCCGGAGTTGATTTCCGGATTCCAGATAGATATTGGTGCATGGATTCTGCATGCCAATTTGCGCGATGAACTAAAGTCATTTGGCGGGGTGCTGCGGCATGCCGGATGATGCGAGTATTACTAATACTAATCAGCCCGATTCTCCCTTAGCCAGACAAGCTAAGTGGTTGTCGCAGTATCAATACGGTTTGCGTTTGTCGGAGCAAGGGATCGTCATTTCTGTGGGTGACGGTATCGCCTGGATTAATGGATTGCCTTCGGCCTGCATGGATGAAGTGGTGCAATTGGAAGACGGCAGCAGCGCTTTGGTATTTCATCTGACGCATGATCGGTTAGGGGCAATCTTGCTGCATCAGACGAGACAACTTACTGCTGGAACCCAAGCTTTCTTGACGGGAAATCGGCTCAGTATTGGGGTGGGTGATGCTTTGCTGGGGCGGGTGATAGATCCATTAGGTATCCCTCTTGATAGTGCCGGATCTATTTCTGTTAGTACCTATCGTTTGTTGGACGCGTACTCGCCGCCAATTATCGCACGTGATTTCGTAGCTCAGCCTTTGTATACCGGCAATAAAATTATAGATACCATGATCCCGATTGGTAAAGGCCAGCGACAACTGATTATTGGAGATAATGGAAGTGGCAAAAGCACCTTAGCGATTGACACTGTTATCAATCAGCGTGACAAAAATGTGTATTGCATTTACGTTTTAGTCGGGCAGAAGCGTTCTACCGTAGTTAGTGTGATAGAAACGCTTCGTCGTTACAAGGCGCTGGCCTATACCGTTGTGGTAGTGGCAGAGGCGACGGCCATGCCGGGTCTTAAATATTTAGCTCCGTTTGCTGGTTGTACGGTGGCAGAAGCTTGGATGGCAGCTGGGCGAGACACTCTGGTTGTTTATGATGATTTGAGCACTCACGCACGTAGCTATCGTGAGCTTTCGCTATTGTTGCGCAGACCCCCGGGCCGAGAGGCGTATCCCGGCGATATTTTCTATCTGCATTCACGCTTGTTAGAACGTTCAACGCGCTTATCCGCAAAACAGGGTGGCGGCAGTATGACGGCACTGCCCATTGTTGAAACAGAACAGGGTGAGATTGCTGCGTATATTCCCACTAACTTAATTTCAATCACCGATGGTCAAATTTATTTTGATCGTCAACTTTTTGCGCGTGGTTTCTTACCCGCAATTGATGTTACCCGTTCGGTTTCGCGTATTGGTGGTAATGCCCAGCATGCAGCAATCAAGAAAGAGGCTGGGCGCATGAAGCTTGATTATCTGCAGTTTTTGGAACTGGAAGTGTTTACTCGATTTGGTTCGAAACTGGAAGCTAGTATGGAAGAACGAATAAAGCGAGGACAGATTCTTCGCGAAATCCTTAAACAGGATCTGCTTTCACCACAGCCGGTAGAATTTCAGATGGCGTGGCTGGTGGCCTATAATGAGGGTTTATTCGATAATCTTGATCTGGGTCAGATCAGAGCGCATCTAATGCATCTTCAGGAACAAGTTACAAGTATCAGTATAAACCTTGACCAAGGCCGTGATCAATGGAAAACGTTAATATGCGCTTGGCTAAAATAAATTTGAAATGAGTAAGCGGCGTGAAATAAAAGAGCATTTGGTAACTTTGGATGAAATTGAAGGCATTATGAATGCTATGAAAAATCTGGCCTTGCTAGAAATCCACAAGTTGGAGTTTTTTCTGGCGACGCAGCGTAGATCTGTTGCCAGCATTGAAGCAGCCGCACAGGATTTTCTGAGCTTTTATTCTCATCTGCAATCATACCCGGACAATTTGCAACAACTTTGGATTGTGATAGGTTCCGAGCGAGGTTTTTGCGGTGATTTTAACGAATCCTTATTGCATTTTCTTAATGCGCATCCTCAGCAATCAGACATTCTCTTACTGACGGTAGGACGAGGAATTGAAGTTAAACTGCAAGCTGATGCGCGCATTGCAGCTTTTATTGAGGGGCATAGCGTTGCCGAGGAAATACAGCAAACGTTGTTACATTTGATACAGGCTCTCAATCGATTACAAGAGCAATTGAAATTAACTAAGTTGGGGCGTATCAGTGTTGTTTATCATGACGATGGAACAGATGCGATCCAATTGCGGCAAATATTGCCAATAGCGGTATCTGGCGAGAAATCAGTTTTTTCGCATCCGCCAATACTTAATCTGGAACCTTATCAATTTCTTTCCCAATTAACCGATCAATATCTTTATGCTGTACTGCACGAAGTGTTTTATGCATCCTTGATGGTGGAGAATCGTAAGCGGCTTGAGCATATGAATAAAGCCATTCATCATTTGCAGCAAAATCAAGTGCAATTAAGCTTGAGCTACAATAAACTTCGTCAGGAAGAAATTACTGAGGAGATTGAAATTATTCTGCTCAGCGCAGAAGCATTGAGTGACGAGGATAAACCCAAAAAATCGGTGATTCTTGTGCCTTAATTTTGCTCGGCCAACATTCAAAATGTCGCTGCTAGGAATCTGGCACGGTGGATTCAGTGATGAATCAGTTGAATACACGGTGAACGCGAATCTGAATCCCATTTTTCATTTCCGCTTTTAAGGTCCGATGAGACGATGGGTTAACCTATTTGTTCGTGAGCGGAGCAAGCTGCTGTAAACAGTTGTTTTGTTCAAATAACCGTTTTTCGATTGGAATTTTCTCAATACAACGAATAGCAGAGCGAACCCGATCAAGGCGCTGTTCCGTATGGTTAACCTCACACCTATTAGCATGGGTGGATGGCCAAGTACCACCCGCACCCGTCAAAGATCCGATTAACTCACACTCTTCGGTTCGATATTTCAGCCATGCCGACTGCTGGGTTTTGAGTGCTGCCAGAAGCCTTTCATCTACTTTAATTTCTGCACTTGATGATGAGGATACGATTTTGACTAGCTCATGGTGTTTGCTTACCAAGCGTTCTTCGACGGCATTCTTCTGCTGAACGAGTAGAAGCCCAGTATGCATAGAGCTTCCTTCAGGCCAACATTCGGGACGGTCTGTGCACTCGATTTCGGCAAAGGCAGAAAACGGTATCGGCGCCAACAGAAGAAAAGAGAGGAGAATTTTTCGCATGTTTGTAAAAGGATCCAATGCCAGATTAAGTCACACCGTGAAGCGGTTTAGACTTGAAAATAATAAAAGCTTGCAACGAGAAAACTGGACTCTCATTTCGTGTCGATCACCCAATTCTGCGACCCAGTCGGGCAGCAACGCGGATCGCCTGGTCGAGGCATGGTGGATGTCAACGTGATACGACCGGGCGTAAACGAGACATTGCGTGGATCTATACCGAATATATCATCGGCGCTTCGAAAATAGACCATTACTCCGCTCTCGTTACGAAACAGCGCCACGTTCAGCATGTCGCTGTTACCGCCACTGGGAAACATCACCCAGGCCAGTGCGTCGGTAGCTTCGTCATCGGTGAAATCCCCATAGAATATCTGCACGGGTTCGTACAGGCTTGAGCCGTATTGTTGCGGAGCCCACGTAAGTATTGCGTTGTCCCAGGCAGGCTCGCGTCCGGTTGTTTCGGCACTTGCTTTATCCAGCGTCAGGTCGGCATTGTCGCCGAAAATACCGCCCGACAATTGTGCGCACGCGGCTAAGACCAGTGCACTGAAAACCAGCATGCTTTGCTTAAACATTGCTGTTTCCCCTTCCTCTATAACTTGGCCAGGCTGTTGGCCTTTCTTATTGGCATACTTTTCCGCAGTGAACAAACCCTGATTATTAGATGAGATTTTCATATCAAATACCTCTACTCGAATCACATGGAGACAGTCTATGAATAAGCTAATTGGAAAAAGCGTTGATAACAGACGGTAGTCGCGGCATCGAAGTAGCGATAGTCAAACAATTAGCCACTGAAGATGTAAATATCGCTTTCGCGTATATTAATACTGCAGAATGTGCATAACAAATTGTCAAGGAAGTTGAAAAACTCAATGTAAGACATGCTCTATTCAAGCGGATAGCGCCTGATCTCGCTGCTGTCCGGGAAACGCTAACGGCACACACATGCCTTTTGCTGGCGGCAGTGTGTTTATACCATAAATCCGCACTTAACGGATTAACCACGCGGTATTGCCACGATCTTGGTCCACGGGAGATCACGATCAATACAATTCAATCTAGTTCGGTCGATATCGAATTGAATCTGGTCGATGGAGAAAGCTTCGAAATAGAAAAACAACTTAATGCAATTCCTCGATTTGCAACCGTTAAAGAAATCGCCTCATTAGTTATTTACTAACTAGTGGAGAAGCTGTCTTTGTTACACAGCGGTGTCAGATCGACGGAGGGCTAGTTACTGACATCAAACGAAAACAAACATGTCATCCATCACATCTTTCAATTGAACGTAATACAAGAGAGCTTAAAAAGATAACGAAATATCACCTCCAGACTGATCTTTACTTCTAGGCATTTCAACAAAGATATTGAACTATTTTTCTCGATTGCTAGCTACTTTCATCATGATACACTTGTCCGAAAGAGTTCAGTAGCCTTTGGAAGGAGAATCGAAATGCCCCTTATGTACGCTGCAGTCTTTGACGCATTTGGTACACCAGCCGAAGTCATAAGACACACTGAAGTAACTAAACCAGAGCCTAGTTTAGGCGAAGTTCGTTTGAAACTGGTGTTGAGTCCAATACATAACCATGATTTGCTGATTATTCGCGGCATATATGGTTTTAAACCAACTTTACCCTACATCGGCGGTAGCGAAGCGTTGGCTATAGTTGACAAGCTTGGTGAAAATGTAACTAACCTGGCTATCGGAGATCGTGTAATCGCTGCCGGAATCTCTTCAGCTTGGGGAGAATATTTTATTGCCGATGTCAAGTCGATTATTCCTATCCCTGATGCCCTTCCGGATGAAATCGCAGCACAACTGGTGGCTATGCCAATCAGCGCAATGATGGCGCTTAATAGGCTAAAACCCAAAGCTAATGAATGGATTATTGTGAATGCTGCAAACGGTGCGGTAGGCAAGACGATTGTTCAGATCGCAGTGAGCCGCGATATCCGAGTAGCTTGCTTAGTTACTCGCGCAGGAGCAAAACTGGATCTTGAAAATTGCGGCGCCTCTGATATTTTCATCATCACAGATAGTAACTGGCAAAACAACTTAACAAATGCCATTGGCAATGATCGTGTAGTTGGTGGTATTGATATGATAGGTGGTACGCTAGCCGGAGAAATGCTGCATTTGATCAGTAAAGGTGGCTGGCTTCTGTCGTTTGGCAGTATATCAAACAAGCCAATGCAGTTGGAACCAACAGACTTGATTTATAAAGAAATAACTGTAAAAGGATTCTGGGCGCTTCAAGAATTCGAGCGAGCCAGTGCTGATGAAATGCGTGCAATGATCAGTGAATTGATTCAACTTGGATTATCAAATCAACTCAAGTTACCGGTCGCCGAAATCTTCCCGCTTAACTGTATTGCTGAAGCCGTTGCGGCATCAGATCAAAAACGTAATGGTAAAATTATGATTCGACCGTAAATTTAGAAATGAATTGATAGCCATTTAAAAACAATACTAAAATCGCCTCCGCATACCTTTACCCAAGCAAGAATAAAAGCATTAGTGAACACGACAGCGACAAACCTTTAAAGATAAGCAACCTCATGGGCTATCAATGCTTATTGATGGACAACGGTAGAATACGTTATAGTAGATATACATACTATGCACTGGGAGTATCTATTTTTCACACAGAGATGTACGAATACCTACTCGCTGGTTTAAGCACATATAATTTCCTTAATTTAGCAGCACACCGCATATTGCAACTCATGCACCAATCAGCAGCTCCTGAATTTCTGGTGCTTTTTCATAGCCCTATCTTTTTAAAAAATAGAATATTTGGAAACCTAGAAAGAACTTATGTGTAAAGCTTTAATGCGCTATCTACGATCAAGAGCTTCTCGGCATTTCATATTGTCACTTCTATTATTTTCGATTTCCTTTGCAATAAATAATACTTACGCAACAAGCTCTTCGAAAGCCAACTTATCAGCCGTATATATTTACAAACTGGCTGAACACATTCAGTGGCAAAATTCCGCTCAAAAGAATCTTTATCATTTCCATCTCATTGATAAAGACAATCAGATAGAAGATCAACTCAGAAAGATTTCACAAATCAAGAAATTGCATGAAAAGGAACTGAAAATTACTCGCAGTACTAGCGATAACATACCCAATAACGTTGATCTGATTTTTATAGCCAAGAATGCGATAGAAAAATACTCGCAAATTTTTTCGGTAACAGAAAATACAAATACTCTCCTCATTTCCGATAATCTAAAAAATGACCGGATCGCACTAATAGATTTACAGGAAAACTCAGATCAAAGTATTTCTTTTAGAATCAACAAGGCAAATATTTTAAACCGCAATTTGAAGCTTAACCCCGATATCATTCTGCTAGGGGGCACCGAAATTGATGTTGCGAAATTGTACAAGGAGGGATTACAAAACCTCCAGTCCCAAAATCAATTACTAAATACTTTAAAGCAAGATGTTATCTCTCATGAGGTGAGAGGCAAACAATTAAAAGGTGATCTTGAAAAAACCAAAAGCGAAGAACTGCGGCTTTCACAACAATTGTTAGATGCGGGGCAAAAAATTCATCAACAAAATAGCGAAATCGCAAAACTACAAAAACAAATTGGAAAAGAACGCGTAGAGCTAGAAACACTGAAATCGGATACACAAAAAATACGGGAGGCTATCGCTCAAAAAAATGAGATCATTCGTAATAGTGAAGAAAAATACCATCAACTCAAATTGGATATACAAGAAAAAACAAAAATTCTGAAAGAAAAAAAACAGAAGATCTTATTGGCTAACGACCAACTTGAAAAGCAAGAAGCTACTATTAGTTACCAGCAAAAACTCATGTTTCTTCTGATTATTATCGGATTATTGTCCATACTTCTGTTAATCATAACCTTTATTGGATACAGAAATAAAAAAATATCCAACCAATTATTGGAAAAAAATTCAATTGAATTAGCACAGGCCAAGATAATTGCTGAACGCCATGCTCTGGCAAAAAGTTCGTTTCTATCGAATATGAGCCATGAATTACGAAATCCTCTTAATGCTATTATAGGATTTTCACATTTAATTTATAAAAACCCTGCAACACCTGCGAATATCAAAGAGCATTCAAGCATTATTGCGCGCTCAGCCAATCACCTGCTAGGACTCATCAACGATGTTCTAGAAATGTCTAAAATTGAATCCGGAAAGAGTGAGCTATATCAAGAGGATATAGATTTTTGCGACATGGTCCGCGATGTAGAGGGCATGTCGAGAATTTTGGCGGAGAAAAAAGAATTAGATCTGATTGTGGAGCTTTCTCCCGCTTGCTCATGTTTTATACGCACTGACGCAAGCAAGCTGCGTAGAATTTTTATTAACTTGATCAATAACGCCATTAAATACACGAAGGAAGGCGTCATCTCGGTACGTATCAAATGCGAACCAATTGAAAATCAGGAAATTAATTTGCTATGTGAAGTAGAAGACTCTGGTATAGGAATTGCGCCTGAACATTTAGAAAAAATATTTCGTCCTTTTGAGCAAGTAACAAAAACCACCCAGAGAAAAGACTCAATACCAGGTACAGGATTAGGTTTAAGCATTAGTAACGAACTTATTAAGCAGATGCGTGGATCCATCAGTGTGGAGAGCAAACAAAATGTTGGTTCAAAATTCAAATTTAATGTAATTGTATCCCAAGCCTCATGTGAAATGAATCCATCTCACTGTAACATCAGTAAGCTCTCTATAGGAATCAAGCCCGGGCAAAAAATCATAAGAGCACTGATTGTCGAAGACATTGGAGACAATAGAGCTTATTTAGAAAATGTTCTACATCATTCACATTGTGAAGTTATGCTAACAGGAAATGGCAAAGAAGCAATAGAAGCATTCAAATCCCATCCATTTGATATCGTTTTCATGGATATAAGAATGCCTGTTATGGATGGCATTGAAGCGACTAAACAGATTCGCCAATTGCCAATGGGTAAAGATATTAAAATTATAGCCATAACCGCCTCTGCTTTTAAGGAGGATCAAGAAAAAATCATGTTGGCGGGTTTTAATGATTTCATTAGAAAGCCATATTTGCCAGAAGAAATTCACAACTGCCTGACAAAACACTTACAGTTAGAATTTATCTATGAGGGAGCTGGAGAAAGCGACAATAGAGAAATTAAATTCGATATACATACAGAACTTAAAAAACTTACGTTGAACGAGAGGCTTGGTTTAAAATCTGCCGCGATGGCACTCGACGTCGAAAAAACATTGGATATCATTGATATAATCAAAGTTCAGCATCCAGAATTGGCCGATAGATTGCGAATATTTGTCGACAATTACGACTTCGCGCGCCTACGATCATATATCGAAGAATAAAATGTGATATGATTCTCATCACTTAAGAAGTGAAGTCGACAATCATGAAAAATCCACCGGATGTACTCATCGTGGATGATACGTTAGCCAATTTAAAAACGCTAGCGGCTATCCTTAAAGAAGAGAACTACAAAATACGTCCCGCTACAAACGGTAAGGTCGCGTTGGAAAGTATCAATCAATCTCTTCCAGATCTGATCCTACTAGATATTAAAATGCCCGATATGAATGGCTTTGAAACTTGCAAAGCCATTAAAAATATACCTTCTTGCAATTCCATTCCCATCATATTTATTAGTGCTTTGGATGACATAGCCGATAAAATCAAAGCTTTTTCCATGGGGGGTAGTGATTATATTACCAAACCGTTCCGTGAAGAAGAAGTCAAGGCGAGGGTTGCCACGCAGCTCAAGATAAAGCGCTATCAGGATACAATGGAAGATTTGGTTACCGAAGCACTTAACAAGGTCAATATCCTGAATCAAGAGCTTATCGACACACAAAGTGACCTGTTATTCAAATTGAGTGAGGTTTGCGAATCGAGATCAAAAGAAACAGGCTTGCATGTTAAGAGAGTCTCGGAGTTCTCATATTTATTTGCACAATACTATGGTTGCGGCGAAGAAGAAGCTCAATTAATTAAACACGCTTCACCCATGCATGATATTGGAAAAATTGGAATACCCGATTCCATTTTGCACAAATCGGGCAAACTTGACCCGCAAGAATGGGAGATCATGCAATCCCATCCAACTTTAGGATATGAAATACTACATGGCTCGCATCGTCCTCTCATAAACATAGCAGCGCAAATAGCTCATGAGCACCATGAGAAATGGGACGGTACAGGTTATCCTCGCAAAATCGCTGGCAATGAAATCAGTATAGCGGGGCGCATTGTCGCATGCGCCGATGTTTTGGATGCACTGTTGTGCGAACGTTGTTATAAGCCTGCTTGGGAAGCAGATAAGGTTATGACTTATTTTTATGAACAGTCAGGAAAACATTTCGATCCTGATCTTGTCGGAATATTGCTTTCCCAGAAAAAAGACTTTTTAGGTATAAAAAATTCTTTCCAAGATAAATTGGATCAAGAAATTACTGACAAAAATTTTGCTTAAAACTAAATTTGTTCCAATAATCCTTTCAAAGAATAGACTCGGAGAACAATTTATACGCTTGAACTTATACCTAAGAAACGATTCAATTTGAGATCCAAGAAATTAATAACTTTTGTGTAGTGTTAGCATCATGGATGCTGGTTCGGTCCAAAACAGGCCAGGTCGTAAAAAATTACGACGACTCAATTCATCGTCCGCTAGCGCCAAAAGATTATATCCATCAAGACGCACATACAGATCTTTGCCAAGTTGTTTTGATAAACCTACGTTCCATAACGCCGATGTGTTGTATGCGTCGCCTGGAAAGGTGATATTAAGATTGGCCAATTCATGCTTAAGGCGATCAAAGCTCCAGTTTACAACCAATGAGCTGGAAGCTTGATAACCGTTACCCCATTTCTTTTCTAAAATGAGTTTAGACTGATGATCTGGGAATCGATAAAAAACCGAACCGGTACTGGCAAAGTTGCGGTTTGTTGTACCATAATTATGTAACAGCGTGGCGTTGAAGGTTTCTGATGTATAAGTGAGTCTGCCCTCAACACCCATATCGCGATAGCCCTTTTCGTGATTACCAGAACCGCCATTAGCCCGCCAATTGATCCAAGGAGTCACGCTTGCATGAATCTCATTGGTTAGATTATGCTCGTATGTTAATTCAAGATTATCAACCTTATCGGGTAAGATTCTCGTATGGCCGTAATCAAAACGAAGAGCACGTACATCATCTTCAGTCAAGAATCTAGCCGCTCTACTATACATGACCTGTAAGGAATTATTATTTTTTAAATCCTTAGTAATCGCTAAACGAGGAGATAGGAATGTGCTCGCATGCTCATGAAAGTCGACACGACCCCCTGCGAAAAACGCTAAGTCTTCACGTGGTTTCCAATTGATTTCACTCAGTATCGCATGATTCAAGATCGTCCAAGGCTCTACTTTATCCGATACAATAAGAATGGCTTGATGGTCTCGATCTCCTTTTTCAAGGCTGCGCATGCCAATTCGATTATGTCGGAACTCATAACCAAAAGCAGCTTTAATATTAGAATTTTGAGGCTCCCAGCGAATCAGATTGCGTGAGATCAAATGATCCTCACGATCGGAACGGCTGGTAAAAGTATTTACCGGTGCATTTTGCGCAAAATCAAGCACATCATAAGATGCATTGAATTCCAGTCTAGTCGCTTCAGTGAGTTTGATCTTTCTTGTCAACGAAGCGGTGGCCTGTTGATAAAAATATTGTATTCCATTCGGAAAATCAGCGCTGTGACCAGGAACCGGTGGCACCCTGGCAAGAGGCAAGTCCGTATCGATAGGATTTTTGATACCACCGCGTACATAGCGTATCCATGCGCTCCATGATTCATCGTCATATTGCGCATGAAACTTATATTTGTTTTGATCTTCGTAATTCTCCCGCAAATGTGGATTTTGATACGGTACAGGTGAACCGGCAGAAACTTCACGCCCATCAAACGTCACACCGGTGCGGCCTGAAAACAAACGCGCCGAGTCTCGCGAAGCACCAGGTTGCCAGGCTACACCCGCATAAATAAACAATCCCTTATTATCACCCAGCCGTCGTCCATGCCGAAACTCCAGTGTACTTAAGAATTCATTAAATCCTTGACGTAATTTGATATCCGTTCCTGAGAAAGTCAGACCGGTATGGGTGGTCACATCGATCACCCCCGTTATCGCACCACTTCCACGAATCGAACCACCAGGCCCACTTAAGACGCCGATGTGTTGAATATCACCCAATAATGGGATATCGCGCTCTGTAACCGTGCCGCGCGATGTAATATGACGAGACTCCAGGCCATTTACAACATAAAGTAATCGACTGTTACCTGTCTCACCGCGCAAACCCAGCATTGGCAAGCCAAAATTATCATGAACGACATAAGCACCAGGGACTAAAGCTTCGAGCGCTTGATTAAGATCTCGAAATCCCTGGTTTTTCAACTGACTTTCATCAATGAATGTGGCTGTCCCCGGTATTTCTCTATACGATGTTGGCAGTAAAGAAACAGACGGAAGAAACTTGACGCTTGCAAGTTTAGTTAAAGGCAAAGCCAATAATTCCTGCAACTCACGATCACTACTCGTTCTATGGGTAGAATGATTCCGATTAGAAGTCGAAGCCGAAGCCGAAGCCGAAGCCGAAGTCGCTCGCAGATTATTGCTACAAAGCGATAAACAAAGAAAAAGATGAATTAGCGCAACCTTCTTGCTCATTTTCCATACTTTTCTTTTATAAAAGGAATTATATAGAAATAACTCCTTATCTTTAGCACCCCGATACCTAGCGGTTCAAGGTCACCTTCATTCTCGATCATTTCTTTACAATCAGCAATCTGTCTTAGAAAAAACTTTCTTTACGGGTATGACGAGCGTAATCAAAATATGAAGAACCATCGTAATTACTATTTCAATCAAACACCATATAGTAATGGAAGAATTATATCACCTAAGGGTCTTTGCTAAATCACATAAATTTCTTATTTTTATGTGATTTCATATTAATTCGTAAGTTACGGGGTATTTTTTATACCGATTTTTTCCAAAAAGAAACCTGGAGCAATCCCTCTAAGCCGAGTATTTCCGGTCAATCAGAATTAGTATCGATCGCCGTAAAATACTCAGGAGAGATGGAATCATCTATTGATGGATTCGATTACCGGAGAGTAAATAATGAGATATTTTGATAAGATTCATTAAAACCTAAAAGCGCGAGCATTTTTCGCTTGATCTTCCTGATTCTGTCGAAGCCATTAAGATTGAAATAGAATAAAAAGATTAAACCGTCAAAAAATTGAAAAAACAGTCTTTTTAGGCTCCATAACATTCGATTGTAAAAATGCACCTCTAGATTGAACCGGTGTATATCAAATTAATTCTAAAATTAGAGAAAGAGAGAGAAATGAGCACCTTATTTGAACCGTTCAAACTAAAAGATATAACCTTACGCAATCGCATTGCTGTACCACCTATGTGTCAGTATTCCGCCATTGATGGCGTACCTAATGACTGGCATTTTGCGCATTATACGGAACTCGCAAAAGGAGGGGCCGGCCTTGTTATTGTTGAAGCGACTGGCGTCTCCCCGGACGGACGGATTACAAATGGTTGCACTGGACTATGGAATGACGAACAAGCGGTTGAACACGCAAAAATCGCCAAATCGATTAAAAAGACAGGTGTGGTTCCTGGAATTCAGATTGCGCATGCCGGCATGAAGGCCAGCGCAAATAAACCATGGGAAGGAGATGACCATATTCCAGCTGATCATCCGGGTGCTTGGGAAACAATCGCGCCTTCTGCCGTACCGTTTGGAACCGAATCGCTAAACCGTGTGCCACGAGCCATGACAAAAGATGATATTTCCCGTGTACAAAATGATTTTGTGGCAGCGGCCATACGAGCTCTGGATGTCGGTTATGAATGGTTGGAACTACACTTTGCGCATGGTTATTTGGCACAGAGCTTTTTCTCTCGTCATACCAATCAACGTACCGACGAATATAATGGGAATGCAGAGAATCGCGGCCGGTATTTACTGGAAACCATGAGAGCGGTGCGTAAGGTTTGGCCTGAAAATCTGCCTTTTACGATACGTTTCGGTGTCTTGGAATTTGATGGTTACGATGAAGAAACACTTCAGGATGCGATTACTTTGACAAGAAAATTCAAAGAGAACGGCCTTGATTTTATGAACGTCAGCATAGGCTTTGCGACACCCAAAGCAAACATTCCCTGGGGGCCGGCTTTTCTCGCGCCTTATGCCAAGCGCATAAAAGTAGAAGCCGATATTCCTGTCGGATCAGCTTGGGGTTTTGACACTCCGTCACTTGCCGATGCTTCTATCCGTAATGGAGATCTGGATATCGTATTCGTTGGCCGCGCACATTTGGCAAATCCACATTGGGCTTACAAGGCGGCTCTCGATCTTGGCATTAAACAGCCTGAACAAATACTCCCCGATCAATACAAATTCTGGCTGGAGCGGTATCACAGGCGTAACGCTTAATTGTTGAGTGATTATTTTTCCTTACAGGAAAAATAGTTAAGTGCAGTTTATTGAGTAATCTGCTCCGCCAACGGCTGGATAACAGATATCCTTTGGTCAACTAGCTCTGCACATCAACTAATCGAGGCTTTGCAAAAAGCATTTGTTATTTCTAGTTCGTATCGACTGAATAAAAAATTCAAGAAACAAGTTTTTGCAAAGCCTTCTAACGAAGCACCTAATAAAAATTATTCGTACTTGCCAGCACCAGCCAAAGCATTAGGGTTAGTGATATGAAAAACACCATTTTTTAAAAAATTTTCAGTTTTGTGCCACTGCATTTTTTTTCTCAATTGATTTCGATCCGATAAAACATTGGAAATGATTTGCGCACATACTTCTTCAAGATTCAAATCATGTTCGCTCATAGCTTCTTCGTAATCCTTCGGATATCCATCCGCACCGCGGTGTAGATTGAAACTTTGCTTTGTGTATGCGTTGAAAGTATTAATCGCAGAACGTCCATGGATCAGCGAATACTCACCGTTATACTCAGGATTTCGAGAAACATGACTATCTGAAAATGAATCTTGAATAACATGCAACAAAGTACCTAATGCAATGTTTTGGACATTTTCTTTCGCAGGTCTCCAATCGGTTTCAGAACAATCCAATGGCGTAAATAAATTTTCGCCCACTTTTTGTCGAATACATTTCAACGAAAATAAATAAGCAGGTGTCCAGTTTCTACGTAACCTATCATTGATAAAGTATTTATTAAACGTGCGCGTAGCTTCAGCTGACAAAAACTGATGCATTTTACTAAACCGTGTGTGAATAGGAATAAATCCATTCGCTACTTTATAGCTAAATTCAGACCACATCATGACAGCTTTTTGAGTATCTCCAGCCTTCTCTTCATCCGAAGATGCCATTGCATGCAAAAACTGTAAATCATAATGGTGACTGCGATAAAACAAATCGTAGCGATCGGTAATGCGGTCCGAGTTTTCACTTGCATTCTTGAAATTGTCAAACCAAACCATAGGATGATCGGGTAGTAAATTGAGCGGATCGTCATTCCACCGTACACCTCGAATTACCTTTTCAACCAACTCATCATTAATGCGTTCAAAGGCAGGCATTTGTCGCTCTTTAACTAAATTAAATGATCGAACAGTCAATTCCTCGTGAACTGGATGAATGATTAAACTTGCGACGGAACCTGCAGCTTTTTCGGTATTTTCATCATTAAGAATCAATTCATGACTGCCATCATATTTTTTGAATGGGTTGATGTCAAAAGCATAAACCGGCATTCCTCCCAGCAGAAACATTAAGATCAAAACTATTGGTCTCATAATAATTATTTATTTTTAAGTGATATTGATATAACAAAAAAAAGTGTCAGGTCCAGAATCAAGAATTCCTGTTCTTGCGAAGAATAACTCCGATCGTCGTTGGGTGCAATTGATAGCACTCTCCGATTTCTCGTTGGCTGTATACGCCTGTTTTGTAGGCTGCAATGATGGCTGTTGTGCGGTCTTTGTGTTGCGCTGCAATCTCAGGCAAAGGTTTTGCAATCGGCCGTTTTTGCTGTTTGGGTATGTTTAAATCGTCCTTTTTGTTGCTGATTCTTTTCTGCATCTCCGCGACGAAAGCTTTATTCCCTAAATAAATCTGACCTTTCAGATTCGACCATATCTCAGGTTGCTGCTGAACGCCTTGCAGGACAAATTGCCGGTATTTATCCATTGCAATCATTCTTTGCTGTCCAAACAAAGAATATCCAGTCTGTTGTTGACCATTCAGGCTTCGCGGCATCTCCAACCATTGCTCGATAACTGCTCCACGGCCAGTCTTCAAACCGCTTGACCATGCCTTTGGCTCTTAACGGATTCAAAACGACATAGCGGGAAGGTTCGAGTAAATAGCGATCTCTATCCACTAGAATTGCTTTGTATCGCCCCTGAAAAAGATGCCCACTGCGTCCATGCCGCCGATTCGACGCTTGGGTATAAACGCCGTTGAGCTGGCGCATTCCTTTTGACAGATTGCCGTCCAGCGTTTCAATGATAAGATGATAATGGTTATCCATCAAACAGTAGCCATGACACAACCAGTTATAATCAGACACAGCCGTTCCAAGTATTTCTAAGAACCGCAACCGGTCTTCGTCATCTTCAAAAATGGCTTCGCGGCGATTTCCACGCGATGTGACGTGATAAAGCGCATTCGGAAATTCTAAACGGAGTGGCCTTGTCACAGCCTACAATATACATCTTTTATTCTTTATTCGCGACCTGACCCTATTTCTCTGGGCATAATGTTATCGATGGTGGTAATGGGATAGATGCCGTCCATATGGTGGAAACACTCAGTACGCACCATATCTCACTGACTAAAGACGGTTTCATCCGTATCGAGCGAAATGATGGTCAAGCCATCAACGACTTGCAAAGCATCGAAAAGGTTGTCTTTTCTGATCAGACACTCAATATGGATTTTGCAAACCTGGATACGCAAACACTGAAGCAAGTAGCCGGCTTGACGCACATCATGAACAAAGATGCACACATCTGGACACAGCTCAATCAATTTGCATCGTCAAATTTAACGATCGATGCCCATTCGCAGTCACTCATGCAAGCCGACAGTTACCAGGAACATTGGGCGGCACTGTCCAATCAGGAATTTGTTACAAGCCTGAGTGAAGTCGTTTTAGGTCAACCTTTGACAGGCGATAGCCTGAATTACTGGGTCAATCAACTTGACCAGGATTTATTCCAAAGAAGTGATTTGTTTGTTATTGCTGCAAATAACACCGAATATCAAGATACACTCTTCGGTAATGAAGGGCTAATTCTGCTCTAACTTTAGCGCCTAAATTCACTAGCACTGCCTCGCTTGATCGAGCGATGGCATAACTAAAAAGTGTAATTGATAATTTTTGTTAAACACGCTTTTCTAATGATTTAAGCAGTAAGTCGGCAACTGCGCCACCTGATGCAGGATTCTGTCCCGTAACCAACCGATGGTCTTCAACCACAAAAGGCGCCCACGGCGAAGCAGCCTTCTGATACAGCACCCCACGTTTTACCAGTTCGGTCTCGGTTAGAAATGGAACAAATTGATCAAGCTCGGCAAGTGTCTCCTCTTCATTTGAGAAACCGGTGGCTTTCTTACCGTTTACAAGCAGAGAACCGTCAGACAATTTTATGTTCAATAGACCTGCAGCACCATGGCACACGGATGACACATAACCACCGCTCTCATAGATTGAGCGGCTAATCGCTTGCAATTGTTCATTATCGGGGAAGTCCCAGATGACACCGTGACCACCGGCATAGTAAATCGCAACATAATCATCTGGATTAACTTCACTGGGTTTTAGTGTGTTTCCAAGTTTGCTCATAAATGCTTTGTCTTGATACCACTCCCAATCAACTGGCTCGGCCATTGCGAGACTATGAGGATCAATGGGTGTATAACCACCTTCAGGACTAACATAATCTACAGTGTATCCAGCTTCTTCAACTTTTTTTACAAAATGTACAGCCTCACCAAGCCACAAACCAGTGGCGCGCTCAAGATTCGGGTACTTGGGAACACTGGTGAGAACAACGAGAATCTTTTTGTTCATGGCACAACTCCTATAAATATCGGTCGATTGTAATACCTAGCCTTATTTCAACAGCATTTAAGACGACACTTGCTTTTGCAAAAGCAAAAAATGAACAGGTGCCAAAAAAAGGTGTCAGGTCCAGAATCAAGAATTTTTGTTCTTGCGAAGAATAACTCCGATCGTCGTTGGGTGCAATTGATAGTACTCTCCGATTTCTCGTTGGCTGTATGCGCCTGTTTTGTAGGCTGCAATGATGGCTGTTGTGCGGTCTTTGTGTTGCGCTGCAATCTCAGGCAAAGGTTTTGCAATCGGCCGTTTTTGCTGTTTGGGTATGTTTAAATCGTCCTTTTCGTTGCTGATTATTTTCTGCATCTCCGCGACGAAAGCTTTATCCCCTAAATAAATCTGCCCCCATTTCTTTGCTTTCTCCTCTTTGTCTGCTCTTTGCGCTCGATGGAAGGGTTAGGTACCATGCGGCGCGGTCCCTGTGACTTTGCCTTCGATGATTTCACGGATGACGCGGGCCTTCCAAACGATACCGAGCTGGGCCTTTTCCTCGTCAGCCCCAAGCCGCCCCGAGTACACTCCTACGAAATTCCGGATGCGGCCGATGATTTCAAGGCCCTTCACAACTCCGTTCGACATGCCGTGAATGCCAACGCGCTGCATTACTACGGGTGATCCGGAGAGGCCTGGTCGCGTGGCTGTGTCAACCAGCATCTTCGGCAATTTGTCGAGCTCAACGCTTGGCTCACTTGCGATACTTGCGCGCTTCCAAATGGGTAGCTGAAGGTAGGGCATCTCGCTGAACGGGTAGCCGACAATGAACGCGTCATCCGCAACTTCCTCAGAAAACTGGGCATCAAAGTCAATGGCGTTAATCGCGAACAACGCGCGACTACTTTGAATTGTATCCGACAGTGGGAGGACCACCACATCTACGGTATGGCCGTGTACAGGGTGCTCGTACCAAAGCGGTTTCGACATGCGGTCGTCTCCGAACAGCGGCAGATGGTGGCGGATGCAATTGGCTGGCTGTTCCTTGCTGCGGAACATCGTTGAAAGCATGTTGGGAACGGCTAAGGTATCGGACAAGCAATCGCCAGTTGTCGGATGCCGTCCGGAGACGTTGTGCCAGTTTGTGACGAGATAGCATGCACCTTCGTGTGCATAGACGAAACCCGTTCCGCTCGAGAGCACGGCGTCCGTCTCAGTGAAGCACAGGTGCAGGTGATGCGTAGTCAACGAGATTGAGTCGGGGACGATTTTCGCCATCGATGTTTGTATGGGGTATAAGAAAAGAAAAACGTATCAGGCCCAGAATCAAGAATTTTTGAAACGGCCGAGGTCAAATTCATTATGAAATTTTGCATGCGGCAATCTTATCATGGCTTAAAATATAAACATATTATTCTCCTTTAGCGACCTTACTCCTTCTCTGTGCAGTTGAATTGATACCGCAATGAAAAAATTTTCTCCCGACATTATTACCCAGCGGCTTGCCCATCTTCCTACTCCCGCTTATGCAGAAGATTTGCCCGTCAATGTGCGCCGCGAGGAAATCAAGCAAGCGATTGAGCATCATCAGGTGGTCATCATTTGCGGTGAAACCGGTTCGGGCAAAACCACGCAAATTCCTAAAATCTGTCTGGAACTCAAACGCGGCGTGCGCGGCTTGATCGGGCATACGCAGCCGCGCCGCATCGCAGCGCGGACGGTTGCTGCGCGAATTGCTGCTGAGCTGAATAGCCCGTTGGGTCATGCCGTCGGTTACAAAGTTCGGTTCTCGGACAAGATCAGTTCCGATAGTTATGTCAAATTGATGACCGATGGGATTCTGCTGGCGGAAACGCAAGGCGATCCCTTATTGCAGGCTTACGATACGCTGATTATCGATGAAGCCCACGAGCGCAGTCTGAATATTGATTTCCTACTTGGGTTTATCAAGCAGTTATTGCCTCGAAGGCCCGATCTTAAACTGATCGTCACTTCTGCTACGATTGATGCGCAACGCTTTTCGCAACATTTTAATGATGCGCCTGTGATTGAAGTGACCGGACGTTTGTACCCGGTAGAAGTTTTATATCGCCCGTTGCACACTGATGATGAGGAAGATCGCGATATGCAGCGTGGCATTATCCATGCGGTTGATGAGTTGATGGCGTCGGGTTCGGGCGATATTCTGGTTTTTCTCCCGGGCGAGCGTGAAATCCGCGAGACGGCGGAAACCTTGCGCAAACATCATTTTGATCACTTGCGGGGTGGGATAGAAATCTTGCCTTTGTTTGCACGGTTATCGTTTGCCGAACAGGAGCGGGTGTTTCAATTGAACAGCAATCGTCGTCGCATCGTGCTGGCGACCAATGTGGCTGAAACTTCATTGACGGTTCCAGGCATCCATTACGTGATTGATAGCGGTTCGGCACGGGTGAATCGCTATAGCTATCGTAATAAAGTAGAGCAGTTACTGATCGAGAAAATTTCCCGTGCATCGGCTGATCAGAGGGCAGGGCGTTGTGGCCGGGTGGCGAATGGGGTTTGTCTCCGTTTGTATTCAGAGCAGGATTACCAGGCGCGTGCGCCCTATACTGATCCAGAGATTCTGCGTTCTTCGTTGGCCGCCGTTATTCTGCGCATGCAATCGCTGAAAATTGGTGAGGTGGAAAGCTTCCCATTTCTGGAGGCGCCAGCGCCACGCATGATTGCCGATGGTTATCAATTGCTGGCGGAACTGGGTGCCGTTGACGAAAAAAGACAGCTGACCGCGATTGGCTGGCGTTTGGCTAAATTCCCGATTGATCCCAAAATCGCCCGTATGATTTTAGCGGCAAAACAGGAGAACTGCCTGCACGAAATACTGATCATTACCTCGGCTTTGAGCCTGCAAGATCCACGCGATCGACCGTTTGAACAACAGGCAGCGGCCGACGAGGCACACCGGCGTTTTCAAGATGAGCGCTCAGATTTTCTTGCCTATCTGAAGCTTTGGGATTTCTTTGATGAATTATTAAAGCATAAGAAATCCACCCGCAAACTGATCGCGCAATGTCGTGAAAGTTTTCTATCCTATCGGCGGTTGCGTGAATGGCGCGAGATTCATGGTCAACTGCATGTATTGATGACAGAGCTGGGTTTTAGGCCCAACGAGATACCCGCAAGTTATGATGAAATTCATCGCGCCTTGCTCGTTGGATTGCTCGGTAATATCGGCTCTAGATCCGAGAAAGAGGGCGAGTATCTGGGGGCTCGTGGCATCAAGTTTGCGATTTTTCCCGGTTCTGTATTGAGAAAAGGTAAGAGCAAATGGGTAGTTGCTGCGGAATTGGTCGAAACCAGTAAGTTATTTGCGCGCTGCGCGGCAAAAATTGATCCGACCTGGTTGGAAAGGATTGCCGGTAGTTTGTGCAAAAGACACTATTCTGATCCGCACTGGGAGAAGAAACGGGCGCAGGTCGTGGCTTTTGAACAAGTAACGTTGTATGGCTTGATGATTGTTCCCAGAAGACCGATTCATTATGGTGTCATTAATCCGCGGGAAGCACGCGAGATTTTTATTCGTTCGGCGTTAGTGGCCGGTGAATGGGTAACGCAAGCGCCGTTTTTTCACCATAATCAGGCATTAGTTCAGGAAATTGAAGCGTTGGAGCATAAAACGCGCAGGCAAGATGTATTGGTCGATGAGCAGGAAATTTTTGCCTTTTTCGATGCCACCATTCCGGAAACAGTCACCAACGGTGCCGGATTCGAGAAATGGCGCAAGCAAGCTGAACAACAGGATGCACGGTTGTTGTATTTAAAGCGTGAATTACTCATGCGCCACCAGGCCGATCATGTAACCGAAGTACAATTTCCTGAAGGCATGACTTTTCCGGATGGTAGCGTGTTGCCCCTTGTCTATCGCTTTGAGCCGGGTCATATATTGGATGGCGTTACCGTTTCTGTACCATTACCTTTGTTGAACCGGCTGGATGGCAAGCAGTTGGATTATCTGGTGCCCGGGTTAGTACGTGAAAAGATTACTTGGTATTTGAAAGCACTGCCTAAAAATATCCGCCGCATGCTGGTGCCGCTTCCGGAATCAGTCACGAAATTTTTGCAAAGTCATTCCAAATCTTCGCATTTGCTCGCATTGCAGGAAGCATTAGAGAAATTTGTGTTAAAAGAAACCACCTTGACGGTTCCGCTTGAGACTTGGAAAACAAACGATATTCCAATGCATTTATTGATGAATATTCGAGTGTTCGATGATGCCGGACAAGAACTAGCTATGAACCGGGATCTCAATGTATTGCAGAAGCGGCTCGGTGAAGCAGCGCAAATGGTTTTTGTGAGGCGTGGTGATGAGAGCGAGAAAAATTCTATTGAGCGTGAACAGATAACGCAATGGGATTTTGGCGATTTGCCCGATGAAATAGTATTTATGCGAGGTGGCCAACAATTGACAGGTTATCCGGCGTTGATTGATCACACCGATAGTGTCGCCATCCGATTGTTTGATACGCGAGCAGCGGCTGAAACGGCGATGCGTTTGGGTATTAGACGGTTATTATGTTTCGGTCTGAAAGACCAGCTTAAGCAATTGGAAAAGAATCTGCCCGGATTAAGGGAAATCAGCATGCAATTGACAGCACGAATAAATCCGGGTGATCTGAAACAGGATATGCTGAATGCTATTATAGACCGCGCACTGCTGAGCGATGATCCGCTTCCACGCACTGAATCAGTATTTATTGAGCAAAGGGAACGTGCTAAGAATCGACTTCCGGAAGTTTCTGTTTTTCTGTCTGGAATGCTACAACAAATAGGTTGCGAGTATCAAACGCTATTGCAGAAATTCACTAAGATTCGGGTCGATAAAGTAAAAACTGAATTAAATGCGCAGCTTGAGAATCTTATTTATCCTGGATTTGTCAGCAATACGCCCTGGGATAAAATATTGCACATACCCCGTTATTTAAAAGGCATGGGATTGCGCATCGAGAAATTGCCCGTAAATCCGGAACGCGATGAGCATAACGGCCTTGAAGTTAATGCGCTGTGGCAGCAATATTTACAACGCCTGGCAAAGCATCAAGAAATTGAATACGTAGATAGAAATTTAAGCGAATTTCGCTGGCAGATCGAAGAATTGCGAGTTTCTTTGTTCGCGCAAGAATTAAAAACTCCCTATCCGGTATCTGTTAAGCGGTTGCAGAAGCTTTGGGAGAGTGTGCGCCTGTAATTCGGCTTAGTTCTGCGAGTAGAGGAGAACAAGTAGACAGATTTCTAAGGGATGTAATGCCCCGCAGAAAGGCTGCGGGGAGGACTTTCCTTAGCGCTGTAAGAACAACCAGCGCTAAGAATTGGCTATATGGATGGAACTAATCTGAGCTCTTCCCCGGAAGGGATGTTTGAGTTCTTGGGTGAAGGATCGCTTGGAATTACTGGTTCCGAAGGAAGCTGCATATATTCTTCTGCAGTTTTTGTTTCTGCAGCTTTCTCTTCATCGAGAATATAACCGGGCTCAAAATTTGGTCCAATGCTTTCTTGCTCGGTAAATTGATGGTTTGGATGAAAAGCTTTATCGAAAGCAAATACATTCCCTGCATAACAAGCTGTGCACACAGTGGCTGCTATTGTTAAGGCTTTTAATTTATTCATGCTGATTCTCCTTGTATTTTGTTTTAGTGAGAGCCATTGACGATGGCTTGCTTCCTCAAAAAGGTTGGTACAGTAAAGCACACATTTAGCGGGTAATATATGCAATTTGTTGCGTAGCGTTATAACAATGAGGGAACATAAGCCGCTACACAGTATGTGCCAATTAGTAAATATACACCAAAAACAGTTTTATTTTTTAAAATAGAATAAATTAGGTGTTGAATTTTGCCCTATCTTCGGTTCAAAAATAGAAAATTTTGCACAAAAAACAACACATGTGACGAAGCATTTAAGCGCAGCATCGTGTGTGATGCACACACACTGTCGGAAGCGAGTAGCAGTATTACAGAGCCTGGAAACTAATGCAGTCCTAACGACTCAAGCGTAATCTCATCCCCTTCGTCATCATAATCAGAAAAATCCTTTCTGATGGCTTCGAATTCGTCATCATCAGAATCATCTTTGTTGCTTCCAAATTCATCAATAATTTTTGCGAGATGACTAGGTGGAATTTTGCTATTTACTATCATATCTTCTCCACCCTCCGAATCATTGGCAGAATAAAAGCCATCGTCATCATCATCAAAAGAAAGTTCTTTGATCATCGCTATCTACCTCCACATAATAATTTGAAGAAGTACTATTGATATCATACTGCGCTGACACAAAACTAATAATAAGACGGGGTTTCTGCCGGCATTTTCAAGTTTTGAAAGATCCCAGAGTAATTTATTTTTTGCCGTGAGATTATCCGAAATTTAGCTAATCCCTAATAACCATAAAATTCTTCAACTATTAAAGTTTAAAATTAACTGTCAATATTAATTCTCAAGATTAGTTAATGATCCAGCGTCTAGCGATAATTCGAATTCGGCGTCTAATTTAATGTCATTGTTGCTGCCACGACACAGTTTCAGCTCATTGCTGCTTTTTGACAAGTTAGTAGCTTCACCATCGATACTGATCGAATAGAAATTTGGATTATTCTTGATTTGGGTAATAAACATTACGTCTTCTATAGCTGTATTTGCAAACACTTGGGTCAATTACGGCAATTGGGATTTAGCAATTGTTAGCTTAACGAGTTAGGCTATCATTAATTTCTCTTCTACTTTGCTGCTATCTCAATAACGCATGATACCGAATTAGGTTATGTCATTAAGTGATAAAAATCACATTGACTCCGTGAAGTTAGATATAAATTGAGATCTCTGTACTGGCAGTCAGAAGGAGACACTTATGAATAATTGCAATAATTCAGCCCATATTCCACCGATCATGACAGAGATGATCTTTATCGTCAGCATCAGCATACTGGTTCTGACTGGTTGCACCACAGTGGAAACTAGATCCACCGTTACACCGCAAGATATTGCCGCCACTGCCTGCCGGGCCTTATATCAAGAAATTGACGCTACTATTGACAACGTGGGTGTACGTGATTACGGTTCATCGCTGATTGAGGGGTTCCCTTACCTTCGTACAACACGTCTGTTGGCTTCATTCAGTCATGAATTAAACGATAAATCACCGCAGTGGTTGGCATGGGTTGCTCACATGACTGATCTCGATGCTCAATCGCGTGCATTAGAGTTGCGTAATCTGCCTTCTTCAGTGCTAAGTCAACCTAAGGATACTTTGCTTGATGAACTCAATAAATGTCGCGATCTATTAATATCCATTGATCTTACGAATCCTCAGCAGCGCACACGACTACGCGATATTGTCCATGTTCCGGATGATTATGTCACTTGGTGGCAAACACTTGGCCTTTATCCGCTCACTGCTCCTGTTATTGCTGTAGGAATATCTGAATGGCATCGCAAAACACATGAGATTTTCGCGATACCGTTTGCATCGTTACCGGTTGCGGGCAAACTGATACGTTGGGTGCCGATATCAAATGCCATGACGCCAGGAGTGGATGCTTTGCTATCTGATCAATCGCTCACTGCTCAACAGATCAGCGGAATTCTGTATCGATCGCTCGATCCACTGGGCATTCCCATGCCAGAAGATATTGAATTGGATCAGCTTTTCAATACATTTGCACCCATATGGGAGGTGGATGTCGCTGATGATAATGATCGCATTGGTAAGATACATCTGGAAAACGGGCCCTCCGTAGACATCGCTCGCCCGACATTCTATCGCAAGGTTTCACACACTCGCTCTGGCCAACAAGTGTTGCTACAGCTCAATTACATTGTCTGGTTTCCAGCACGATCGGGTAGCGATATTTACGCAGGTCGACTCGACGGCATCAACTGGCGGGTAACGCTAGGGCCAGACGGTAAGCCTTGGCTTTACGATGTCATTCATAATTGCGGTTGCTATCACAAGTTCTTCCTGAGTCATCAGTTACGTTTGCGTAAAGACCTTCCTTTGGCCTATTTTGAATCGCCGCTGCTACCGCAATCTGCACCCGAGCAACAATCTCTGGTGCTGCGTATCGCTCATCATACGCATTTCATCCAGCGGATTTATTCTGATAACGCACCAAACATTCAATCATCGGCGATACAGGAAAACCAGCCATTGCTGTGGGAGGATTATGATGAGCTACGCTCTTTGCCCTCGGATGAGGGATATCGTAGCTTATTCGGAAAATATGGATTGGTTGCTGGAACGGAACGATCCGAGCGATTTCTTTTTTGGCCCATGGGAATCCGCTCGCCAGGTGCAATGCGTCAGTGGGGTCGTCATGCTACTGCTTTTAACGGGCGCCGACATTTTGACGATGCTTTTCTTATTGAATCCTTATTTGAAAGGACACCATAAAGTATGAAGAGAATTTTATTTTGTGTAGCCATTAGTCTGCCGGCTATTGCATGGGCGGGAGACTTGCGTGTCGATATTGCCCGTTTTTCTCAAGGCGATCTGAACGGCTGGCAAAAAAAGGCTTTTGCTGGTGAAACTCGCTATTCTTTAGATCATTCGGATGGACAGCTTGCCTTGCGTGCTGATAGCGATGCAGCAGCTTCAGGTCGTTATCGCGAGATACGCATTGATCTTAACCAAACGCCCATACTCAATTGGGCCTGGAAGGTCGGCGGCATATTAACCGGGAACGATGAACGTACTCGAGCTGGCGACGATTATCCGGCGCGGGTTTATGTGGTGTTTTCCGGTGGAGTCATGTTTTGGCGCACGCGTGCCATCAATTACGTGTGGTCGAACCAGCAACCGATCGGCAGTCGTTGGCCCAATGCTTTTACCGATCATGCACAAATGGTCGCGATTGAATCAGGTTCTGATCGGGTCGGTCAGTGGATCAACGAACGTCGAGATGTGCGTGCCGATTACTGGCGTGCATTCGGTGAAGAGCCGGAGCAAGTTGATGCGGTAGCAATCATGACCGACACAGACAACACAGGTGCAGTGGCTACAGCATGGTATGGTGATATCTGGTTTTCAGAAAAATAATAGATAGAACTCTGAGCCAACTTGATTTTAGCTTACGCCCATTTCAATTGGTAGGTGAGTAGTGCACGAACATTGAAAAGCGCATCATTCTGGCTAGAGACTGCTGGAGGGCGTGTTACCCATAGTGGGCTATAGAACATTCCCACGCTCAGTCTGATTTTTCGGTCAGGGAATAAGCAACACGAGCTATGATTATTTCTGGTGTATGACAAGTGAGGAGAAAGCGGTGTAGCCTG